>NZ_JAAKYA010000077.1:50293-110561 GCF_011044775.1 Limisphaera ngatamarikiensis
GGTCCCTGCGGCGGGCGCCACCACTGCCAGTTGTTTCCCGAACGGCTCACCAGCCCTGCATGAGTCCCCACCCACAGCTGGCCCTTCCGGTCCTCGAAGATGACGTTGACAGCGGTCAACAAGGCCGGTGGCCCCGGTACGCGTTCAAACCGATTGCCGGTCCGGCGGAAAAGCCCACTACCGGTGCCCACCCAGAGCTGCTGCTGTTGGTCCAACCAGAGCGCGGACACGTTTTGTTCAAAGGGCGTGCGCAGGCCGTGTTCGGGACCGAACTCCTGCGGGCCGCCCGGTTGCCAGAGGACCAAACCACGCGTGAAACCCGTCCACACGCCGCCACTTGGATCGCTGCATACGGTTTGTGCCACCACGGCCCGCCCCAGCACATGGCGTTGGAACCGTTTTCGCTGCACCCGGTGCAGGCCGCCGCCGTCGGTTCCCACCCACAGATTGCCTTCGCGGTCCATGAGCAGCGCCAGGATGCCCTCCGTCGTCAACCCCTCCGCCCGACCGATGCGAGTGGCCCGGCCGGCTGGATCAAACCAATAGACCCCATCGCCACTCGTCTCATCCAGGGTGCCGACGATCAGGTTCCCATCCAGGTCTTCACAAGCGGCCGAGGGGCGGGCGTTGGATCGCCAGGGATAGGGTCCCAGGTCTTTTACCAGCTCGTTTCCCCGGCAGAGCAGTATTCGGCCGTTGAGCAGGCGCCAGTGCCCGCCCTTGCGGCTCGGGATTATGAGGTCCAACCGCGGCACGGGCAAAACCAACTGGATTGGCAGGCGGGGTGGTTCGATGGCCCTGAGCGGGCCCACCGCGGTGAGTTGCTGGTCCGAGCCCACCCACAGGAGATCTTCTTCGGCTGCCAGGGCACGGCACACGCCCGGCACCTCGGCCGGCATCCGCCAGACGTTCACCTGACCGGCTGTGTATCGTCCCAGGTAACCGTCCTCCGTGTAAAGCCATACCCCTCCATGAGGGTCCTCCACAACCGCACGCAGTCGGCCTTCGCGGGTTTTCTGGCCCACGTCCACCGGCCGCAAGCCGTCGGGCCGCGCAAGGAAGACGCCGGCCGTTTCGGTGCCGATCCACAGCTGGCCCTCCCGATCCTCGTACAGCAACACGATCCGGCTGCTTTCCAGTCCCGGGGTGTTGACTGCGTCGAACACGGTGAAACGAAGGCCGTCGAACCGGACCAGGCCGTTCAAGGTGCCGGCCCAGAGATATCCGTGGCGATCCTGCAACAACGTGAGGACGGAGCTTTGCGGCAGCCCTTCACTCGTGCTCCAGTTTTCCACCAGGAAGGGCGAGTCCGGCGGAGAAGTCACTGCAGCCTCCCCCGTACGAACCCCGGGGAGACCGTGGAGTCCTGCCCACACCGCCCATGCGATGGCACGATACCAACGGCCCAGACGCACAACGGACATTGTCCGGACCGGGCTTTCAATGTAAAGCCGGGTGCCGGCCAACCTCCCCTGCCCTGGCGTCGTCGCCGGGCTGAATGCCAAGGGCGCGGCTGTACGTCAGGGGAGGCCCATCCGGAGCTCGCTGGATCAGGTCTCGGCGAGCTTGGCGGGCTCAAGCCGGGGCACCAACAGGTGAATGATCAGCAGCGCCACCAAATACGTGCAGCCGGCCATGATAAAAACGGGGATGTAACTCTGGGTGGCCTGTAACACCGCGCCGACCAACATGGCGATAAACATCCCGCCCACGGCGCCGGCCGTGCCTCCGATGCCCACAACCGATCCCACCGCCTTGCGTGGGAACATGTCGGAAGTAAGCGTGAAGAGGTTGGCCGACCATCCCTGGTGCGCAGCGGCGGCCAGGGAGATGAGCCCCACGGCAAGCCACAGGTCCTTCACGTTGGCCGCAAATGCCACCGGCACCACGCAGGCAGCGCACAGGAACATGGCTGTTTTGCGCGCCCGGTTGGCGGTCCAGCCCTTCTTCATCAACCAGCCCGAGATCCAGCCTCCGCCGATGCTCCCCACGTCAGCGACCAGATAAATGATGACCAAGGGCAAACCGATCCGCTTCAAATCCAGCCCGTGGTTCCGGTGCAAAAAGTCCGGGATCCAGAACAGGTACAGCCACCAGATCGGGTCGGTCATGAACTTGCCGATCGCGAATGCCCAGGTTTGTCGGTGCGGCAGGAGCGTCCGCCACGGGATCCGCACCGGCAGGTCGGGAGGATCACTCCGAATATAGGCAAGCTCGGCGGGTTTGAGACGGGGATGATGAGCCGGGTCACGGTACAGCCACAACCAGGCAGCGACCCAGGTGAAGCCAATGGCTCCGGTGAGAATGAACGCCCACTGCCAACCCAGGTGTACCGTAATCCACGGCACGGCCAGAGGCGTGACCAGGGCGCCCACGTTCGTCCCCGCGTTGAAAATTCCGGTGGCCAGAGCCCGCTCGCGTCGGGGAAACCATTCGGCCACGGTTTTGATGGAAGCCGGAAAAGCTCCGGATTCACCAAGGCCGAGTGCAAAACGTGCCAGGGCCAGCCCCACCGCACCTCCCGTCAACGTCACCCAGGCAAACCCCGTATTGGCATCCAGGTTCAGCATGGGCAGCCGCCAACCTTCCGGAACCAGACCTGCGAAACCATGCGCCATGGCGGCAAGGCTCCAAAGAGAAACGGAGGTGGCGAAGCCCACCCGCACACCCACGGCATCCATGAAGCGTCCAGCCAGCACGAAGCCGACAGCATACGCCAATTGAAACGCGAACACGATGGACGAGTAGATTCGCTCGTCAGACCAGTGGAACACCTCGGTCAAGGTGGGTTTGAGAATGCCGATGACCTGTCGGTCCACGTAGTTGATGACGGCCGCAAAAAGAAGCAACGCACAGATCGTCCACCGAAAATAGCCCCCGCTGGTGGGCGATCCCTGCACGGATGCGGTCTGCGAAGCATCGTTCATACGGATTGCCTGATAAGGATCATTGGGGCCGGTGTCAAAACCTTGCACCCCGGGAAATGTGCACCGCGCCCCTCGAAATTTGCCCGGCCCGGCGGGGCGCATCCGAAAGCACCGGTAGCGACATTGAGCCTCCCGAATGGGCCTGCCCCACCCTGAGGCGGTGTGCCAAATCGGCCCCCGAACCGGACCCTGCGGCCGCGCCCGAACTTGCCCGCCGGTCCGGGGGCGCTTAGTTTGGCGTTCCCGGGTTCGGCACCCTTCGACCGGCAGCCGATGGCGCCAAGTCGGCGGGTGGACCCGGCCGATCCCATGAGAATCACGCTCAATTGGCTGCGACAGTACGTGGATGTGGAGGAAACGCCCGAGGCCCTCGCTGAGCGACTGACGATGCTCGGCCTGGAGGTCGAGGGTATCCGGCGCATTGCCGGCGAACTGGAAGGCGTGGTCATTGCCCAGATCCGAAGCCGCGATCCGGTGCCGGGCTCGGATAAATTGTCCGTGTGCCGCGTGTTTGACGGCCAGCAGGAGCGCACGATCATTTGCGGTGCGCAGAATCACAAGCCCGGCGACAAGGTGGCCCTGATCCTGCCGGGCCATGCCCTGCCGCTCAAACCCGGTGAGAAGGAACCCTTGGTGATCCGTGAACGGAAGGTATTTGGCATCCTGAGCCAGGGCATGATGTGTTCGCCCCGTGAGCTGGGGCTGTCGGAGGACGGTGAAGGGCTGCTCATCCTGCCCGAAGACGCTCCTGTGGGTAGGCCATTGGCGGAGTATCTCGGCCGCCCCGGCGGGGATGTGGTGTTTGATCTGGAGCTGACGCCGAACCGCCCGGACCTGGCCGGGGTGATCGGCATCGCGCGGGAATTGGCTGCCGCCACCGGTCGCGAGCTCCGGCTTCCTCCGGTGGGCGACCTGGGTGAATACCAACAAGACCCGTCCGCACAGGCACAGGTGGACCTGCAGGTGGAGGAGCCTGAACTCTGCCCCCGTTATGTGGCCCGGCTGATCCGCAACGTGCGCATCGGGCCCAGCCCGGACTGGCTTCGGCAGATGCTGGAACGGGTGGGCATGCGCAGCATCAACAACGTGGTGGATGTCACCAACTACGTGATGTTGGAATGCGGCCAGCCGCTGCATGCGTTCGATGCGGATTTGCTGGCAAGGGACGAGTCCGGTCGGATCACCCTGCGGGTACGACGGGCACGGCCGGGCGAGCGATTTGTCACCCTGGACGGTCAGGAACACGAACTTCAATCGGACATGCTCCTCATTGCCGACGCGGGCAAGGGGGTGGCCCTGGCGGGTATCATGGGCGGTCAGAATTCCGAGGTTCGCCCCGAGACCAAGCATATTCTGCTGGAGAGTGCCTGGTTCCTGCCGACCAACATCCGGCGGACCAGCAAGCGGCTGGGTTTGCGAAGCGAATCTAGCTATCGGTTCGAACGAGGGGCAGACCCGGGGATCACGGAATGGGCCAGCCGGCGCGCCGCCCAGTTGATCCTGCAACTGGCCGGGGGCGAACTGGCCCGGGGCCATGTGGAGTTCCATCCCTCCCCTGCCCCGCCCCGCCGGATTCGCCTGCGGTATGATCGCACCACCCGGATCCTGGGCGTCACCATCCCGCCCGAGCAACAACGGCGTCACCTCGAGGCGCTCCAGTTGCGGACCGTGGCCCACGACGAACAGTCGGCCACCTTCGAGATTCCGAGCTGGCGCCATGATCTCAAGCGGGAAATCGATCTCATCGAGGAGATCGAGCGCCTTTACGGCGTGGAACGTGTGCCGGCCACGCCGCCACGGGGCGCGCTCGGGTCCCACCCGGCGGACGAGGAATTCGACCAGCTCAGCCGGATCCGCCGCCTTTGTTGCGGCCTGGGACTGGATGAGGCCCAGGGCCAAACGTTGATTTCGGACAGGGCGGCGCTGTTGACCGGGGCGGAATCGGCCCTGGTCAAGCTGGCCAATCCGTTGAGCAGCGACATGAACACCCTGCGGCCCAGTCTGTTGCCGGGGTTGTTGGATTCGTTGCGGCACAACGTCACGCGGAAAAATCCGGACGTCGCCCTGTTTGAGATCGGCCGGGTGTTCTGTCGAGACAACGGTTCCGTACGCGAGGAACGGCGCCTGGGGCTGGCCCTCACCGGGCGACGGCACCCCGTCTTTTGGACCGGCGAGGGCCGTGAGGCAAAGTACGACCTTGCCGATGTGCGAGGGGTCCTTGACGAACTGTTTGATCATCTGGGCCTGCGCGGCATCAGCTTCCACCGCCGTGCCGAGATGACGCCGCTGTTTGTGGAGTCGGCGACCATTCAACAGGGCCGGCAGGTCGTGGGTGAACTGGGGTTGGTATCGCCGTTGGTGGCCCGAGAATACGACCTTCGGGACCCTGTAATCCTGGCCGAGGTCAACCTCGATTGGCTGCTGGCCCGGCGCTGCGATAAGCGCACGTTCCAACCGTTGCCGCTTTATCCCGCCATCCGCCGCGACGTCGCCATGGTGGTGCCCGAAACGGTCACGCATGCGGATGTGCTGCGCGTGGTGCAGCAGGCCCGGGTGGAACACCTGGAGCAGGTGCAGGTGTTCGATGTGTTCCGCGGCGGATCGATCCCGGCCGGCTGCAAGAGTCTGGCGTACGCGTTCACGTACCGTGCGGCCGATCGCACGCTCACCGACGCCGAGGCCAACGCACTGCATGCCCGGGTGGTGGAGGCGTTGCGGCGCGGCCTGCAGGCCACCATTCGGGAGGGTTGACGGCGCCCGGGCACACTCCCGCCGCGATCGCAGCCGCGCCAGGTCGGCCCCTTCCCGGGACATGGCGCAACTGTACCGGAAGGCCGGCAGCGGCATGTCCAATGACGCCCATCGGAAGCGAGCCGTGCGAGTTGTGGGTTCTTGCATTCCCACGCAGGCCGGTACATTTTCGCGGGCATGAAGTTTTGGCTGGCCTGGCTCGCATACGCGTTGTTTGCAGTCCTTCTGGCGGCAGGAATGATCCTGGCGCACGCGGGCAACTTTTGGTTGTTGCTGTTTGCCGTTGCGCTGTACGGGATCATGCTGTGGCGGTTCGGACTCACCCAGGGTCCCTCGCATTAGCCGCGTCGATCCCCTCATTCCGAGCCCAGCCATGCGGGCGGTGGTCCAACGCGTTCGCGAAGCAGCCGTCCAGATTGATGGACAATGGCACAGCCGGATCGGTCCCGGTCTGCTGGTGTTGCTCGGGGTGGAAAATGGCGATACCGCCGGGGACCTCGAATGGTTGGCGGGCAAGATTGCGCGGTTGCGCGTTTTTCCTGATGGCGAGGGAGTGATGAACCTTTCCGTGCAGGAAGCCGGCGGCCGGGTGATGGTGGTCAGTCAGTTTACCCTGTTGGCCAGCACGCGGAAGGGCAACCGGCCGTCGTACAGTCGCGCCGCGCCGCCGGAAACTGCCGAGCCGCTGTACGAACAATTCGTGCGGACCTTGTCCCAGTTGCTGGGCCAGTCGGTGGCCACCGGCAAGTTTGGAGCCATGATGCAAGTGCATCTGGTCAACGACGGTCCGGTAACTCTCATCATCGACAGCCGTCTCCGGGAATGAGTCGCCGAGCTGACAGGAGCGCTCTGTTTTCCGCATTTGTTCCCGGGTGCGGCCCCGGCCCGTCCGCCACACCGTATGAAAGGCTCCGGGTCTGACGAAGCCCTGCTTCCCCGGCCATGAACGAGCGATTGACCCTCAAACGTTGTCAGGAATTGCTCCGGCGCCGCGAGGTTTCGGCCCGGGACCTCACGCAACATTTTCTCCGACGGATCGAACGCCTGGAGCCCTCTGTCCATAGTTTTCTGGAGTGGGATGCAGCGGACGCACTGGCGCAGGCGGAAACTGCCGACCGGGCCCTTGCAGACGGTGCCACTCACCAAAAGCAGCCGCTGCTGGGGATCCCGGTGGCCATCAAGGACAACATCGCGGTCAAGGGACAGCCATTGCGCTGTGCCTCCCGCATCCTGGGCGACTTCCGTTCGCCCTATGACGCCACCGTGGTGGAAAGACTGCGCCAAGCGGGCGCGATCCTGCTGGGACGGCTGAACATGGATGAATTCGCCATGGGCAGCTCCACCGAAAACTCGGCGTTTGGGCCGACACGGAATCCCTGGGATCTTGACCGGACCCCGGGCGGCTCTTCCGGCGGATCGGCTGCGGCTGTGGCAGCCGAGGAGGTTCCGGCGGCCCTGGGCTCGGACACCGGTGGTTCCATCCGGCAGCCGGCGGCGTTTTGTGGCTGCGTGGGGTTGAAACCCACGTACGGAAGGGTCTCCCGTTACGGTTTGGTGGCCTTTGCCTCGTCCCTGGATCAGATCGGTCCCCTGACCGCCACCGTGGAGGACGCGGCGCTCTTGCTCGGGGTGATCGCCGGTCATGATCCCCGGGACGCCACCAGTCTTCCAGATCCGGCACTTGACCCGGACCTTGAAGGAGAACCCGGCCTGCGCGGGATTCGGCTCGGGCTTCCGCGCGAGTATTTCGGGAGCGGACTGGCCCCGGAGGTGGAACAGGCGGTCCATTCCGCCATTCGACATTTGGAGGGGTTGGGCGCGGAAATCCGGGAAGTGTCGTTGCCCCACACGCCCTATGCCCTGGCGACCTACTACGTCATTGCCACGGCCGAGGCGTCGGCCAACCTGGCCCGATTTGACGGGATCCGCTACGGACTGCGGGTGGACGGCCAGGACCCCATTGAACTGTACAAGCGCACCCGCGGTCGGGGCTTTGGGCCCGAGGTCAAGCGCCGCATCATTCTGGGGACCTTCGTCCTCAGCAGCGGTTATTACGACGCGTATTACCTGCGCGCGCAGAAGGTCCGAACCCTCATTCGAAACGATTTCCTTGATGCCTTTCGCCGGGTGGACCTGTTGGTGACACCGGTGACGCCAACCCCGGCCTTCCGGTTGGGAGAAAAGGTCTCGGATCCCTTGCAAATGTATCTCTCGGACGTGTTCACCCTGTCCTGCAACCTGGCGGGCATTTGCGGCATCAGTGTGCCATGCGGGTTCACGGAGTCACCGCGGCTGCCCATCGGCCTTCAACTGTTGGGGCCACCCCTGGGTGAAGCCACCCTGTTGCGTGTGGCGCATGCCTACCAACAGACCACCAATTGGCACAAAGAACGGTCCCCCTTGGCGCTGGCCTGAGGCCGAGCGGTGCCGCCCCGTCCGACCTGGCCGGGCCGGCGATGAGTAGGAGTCCCCCGTCCAACGGGGCGCGGCTGCACACCCGAACCAAGGTTCAATCCACACGCTGCCGTGCCCTTCGCCCCGGATCCTGGCCGGGCTCCAAGGGTTCGAGTCGGAATTGGTAGGACGCCGGCTGGCAGGGAATCAGGTACTGCGGATGCGGCCATGCGCCCCAACTGTTGTCTCCGCCCACCCCCTGCTGCATCAGGTCCACGTTCAACACCACAAAATCGCGCACCGGCAGCTCGAACGGATGCGCAACGGATTGCAGGTCATCGGTGGTGTGGTGCATGGCATTGAGGCTGAGCAGCGGTTGGGCCACCACCAGAATGCCACTGCCGCGACGATCGGTCAGAGCGGCCCAGCGCACGTCCACCTTGTTGCCGCTTTCACCCGGTTCGGTGTAGTCGTAGCAGAATTGCTCCCGTACGCTGCCACGGTAACGTCCCACCCGGGCGTCTTTGCGGTCGCAGTAGGTCTCCTGCGGCCCCGGCCCCAGCCATTGAATTTGGTTGAAACGGTTGGGCAGGGTCATTTGCAGACCGAGCCGTGGCAGTGGCGGCAGATTCGTGCGTCCGGGTTCAAAGGATGCCCTCACCTCCACGACGCCGTCGGCCAGCACGCGATAGGTCATGCCCCAGTGGGCCTCCACCGTTGGCAGGAACCAGCGTGCGGTGACGTCGACCGATTCCCCGCCGGGTTGCGATCGGACCTCGAACGCCCGGAGCTCCGCGTTTTCGTGTGCCCTGCGCCAGATGCCCTGGGACCGTTCCATGTTCCGGCCCCGGTCGTTGTCCGTGGGCGCCCGCCAGAAGTCAGGTCGCAACGGCGTGCGGATGCGTTCCATGCCGCGATGGTTCCACGAAATCCACTGGCCGTTGGTGCGGTCAAACACCAGCCGGAACCGGTCGCCCTCGATTTGGACCTGGTTCCCCTGCTCCATCACGCGCAGCGGGGCTTTGGCAACTGCGGGCCGTGGCGCGGCCGGTGCGGCTTCCGGCAGTCGGAACTGGTCCCATGCGACTTCATGGCCCCGGTCGGCCCACGCCGTTGCGCGTTTGAGAACGAATCGAACCTCCAGGAAGTACTCCACGCCGGGCTCGGGCTCCCACGGCCGGACCGGGATTTTGACGTGGGCAGAGGCACCCGGCGGTACATCCAGCTCCGGCAAGGTCCCTGACTGGAGCCGGCGCCCGTCGCCGCTCAGTTGCCATTCGCCCCTCAGCAGGTCTTTGAGGTTCAGAAAGTCGTAGCCGTTGTGGATTTCCACCTCTCTCTGGGCCGCATCCACCAGTCGCACGCGAACGGGCTGGTATACGTGCTTGACCTCGTACAAGGTGGGATGAGGCCGGCGATCGGGGCTGACCAGGCCATTGCAGCAGAAGTTCTGATCCGAAGGTGTGCCGGGCGGGCCGAAATCCCCGCCAAAAGCCCAAAAGGTGGGACGCCCCTTGCGCACCGGTTCGAATCGGGGCTTGGGCAACGGCCCCTGCTCCTGTCGCAGCCCCTGGTCCACCCAATCCCAGATGAAGCCTCCCTGGAGGTGTGGCCGGGAGTAGATGAGGTCCCAGTACAACCAAAGGTTTCCACAACTGTTGCCCATGGCATGCGCGTATTCGCACATGATCAGGGGTCGTGTTTGTGGCTGCGCGGCGTATCTGGCCAGTTCCGAGGGCGGCGGGTACATCGGGCACACGATGTCGGTGTGCGGCCGCAGGCCTGCCTGTTCGTAGTGGACCGGACGCGAGGGATCCCGTTGTTTGATCCAGGCGGAGGTGGCCTCAAAGTTGGGGCCGTCGCCGGCCTCGTTACCCAGCGACCAGATGATGACCGAAGGATGGTTCTTGTCCCGCTCGACCATGCGACGCGTCCGGTCGAGGTGCGCCTCCTTCCATTCCGGCCGCCGTGCCAGGGTGCGTTCGCCGTAACCCATGCCGTGGCTTTCGATGTTTGCCTCATCAATCAGGTACAGGCCGAACCGGTCGCAAAGGTCATACCAGGCGGGCTGGTTCGGGTAATGGCTGGTCCGGACGGCGTTGATGTTGTGCTGTTTCATGAGCCGGATGTCGCGGATCATGCTCTCCACGGTAATGGCCTGACCCCGATCCGGGTCGTGTTCGTGGCGGTTCACGCCCTTGATGAGGATCCGGCGGCCGTTGACCAGGAGGTTGCCGTCGCGGATTTCCACCTTCCGAAAGCCGACATTGGCGGGGATGACCTCGAGCACCCGGCCCTGTTCGTCTTTCAGGGTGAGCAACAGTTTGTAGAGCCAGGGAGTCTCGGCCGACCACAATCGCGGGCGGGTGATGGTTTGCGACAGCGTGGCCTGGCCGCCCCGGCCATCCGGTTCCACCGCGAGGCTCATCCGGGCCTGAGCCACGGGCCGGTCCTCGGGATCCAACAACTCCCACTCCGCGGTCACCGGCGCGGTCCGCCCCGAATGATTCTCCACCTCAAGGATGACCTGCAGGGTGGCGTCCCGGTACTGATCGTCCAGGTCCGTTCGGATTTCGAAATCCCGCACGTGCACCAGGGGCGGTGACCACAGGTAAACATCCCGGAAAATGCCGCTCAGGCGCCAGAAATCCTGATCTTCCAGATACGACGCGTCGCACCAGCGATAGTTCTCGACCGCCAGCAGGTTTTTGCCGGGTTTGACATGGGCCGTGATATCGAACTCCACCGGGGTGCGACTGTCCTTGCCCAGGCCGACCCAGTGGCCGTTCACCCAGACCTGGAAACCGCTGTTGACGCCGTCAAAGGTCAGAACGACCCTGCGTCCCTGCCACGAGGCCGGCACGGTGAACTCGCGCCGGTATTGGTTTACGGTGTTGTTTGGGTCCTCGCGGGGTACCTCGGGCGGATTCCAGGGTTCCGGCCACGGATAACGGATGTTGACGTAAATGGGGATGCCGTACCCGTGCATTTCCACGTTGGAAGGCACCGGCAGCTCGGGCCAGGTGCGGTCGTCAAAGTCCGGCTTCCAAAAATCCGGGATTCTGGCCAGGTGATTCGAGGCGTAATGGTACTTCCACCGACCGTTGAGGGACCGGTACCAGGGGGACTTGACCCGTTCGTCGTTGCCCACCGGCCCGATTTGGAGGGCCGTACGGCGGTCGGGGCAGATGACCATGGTCGCGTGCGGGGGCAGATGATTGCGCCCGGTCACCTGCGGATTTTGGAAATCGGCCCAGTAGTCCGACCCGGGCTGTGCCCGGCCGACGACCGCAGTCATCCCCATGACCGGGATCCACCACAGGCGGGATACGGTACGGAACTGTGTTTTCATACGCTGGCCCCAAGGATTGTTTCTACCTGCCACGGGTCAGCCCTGCACGGGGGCAAAACTCGCGGAGGACTCCCACTGCTGCCGCCGTTTATAATACACCGTGGGCAGGGAACGCAAACGTTCCGCCGCCTGTTCCGGCGTCAGATCCCGTTGCGGCTCGGCCAGCATTTCGTAGCCGACCATGAACTTTTTGACCGTGGCGGACCGCAGCAGGGGCGGGTAAAAGTGCGCGTGCAACTGCCAGTGGGGCTGCGGTCGATCCTGATCCGGTCCGGTCGGTGCCCCGTGCCATCCCATCGAATAGGGGAAGGATACCTCGAAAAGGTTGTCATATCGGATCAGCAGGTCTTGCAAGATCTCCGCCAGGGCCCGCCGCTCCTCGTCGGTGAGGTCCGGCAGCCGTTGGACGGGCCGCAGCGGCATCAGCAGGACCTCAAAGGGCCACACCGCCCACCACGGCACCACCCCCACCCAGTGCGCATTGACCGCCACCACACGTTCTCCCGAGTCCAGCTCGCGCCGGGCGTAGTCCAGCAGCAGGGGCCGTCCGTGTGTTTCATACCATCGGCCCTGCTGTTCGTCCTCCGCAGCCGCCTCGCGGGGCAGGAAATCGCCGGCCCAAACCTGCCCGTGGGGGTGCGGATTTGAACATCCCATGATGGCACCCTTGTTTTCGAACACTTGCACCCAGCGATACCGCGTCCCCAGGTCGGTGATTTGATCCGACCACATGTCCACCACCCGGGCGATTTCCTCCACGGTCATCTCCGCCAGGGTCAAATCGTGCCGCGGCGAGAAACAGAGAACGCGGCATTCGCCACGGACCGGCATGGCACGCAGCAAGGGGTCGGCGCTCTCTTCCAATCCGGGCGCGTCCGGCAACAGGGCGGCAAAATCGTTGGGAAAGACAAACGTGCCCGTGTACGGCGGATTGACCGCCCCGGAGGCGCGGCGGTTGCCCGGGCAGAGGTAACAGTGCGGATCGTACGCCGGTCGTTCCTCGGCCGGCGGTTTCTCGGTTTGTCCCAACCACGGCCGCCGGGTCCGGTGTGGCGATACAAGCACCCAACGGCCCTGCAACAGGTCGAAGCGGCGGTGCGGCCAGTCCGCCAATTTCGGCCGCGTGTGTTCCCCCATCATGCCCCTGCTCTGGTCCATGTATCCACCAGTGCCCATGCGGTCGCCGTGTTCTCAGGAAACAATCCGCGCACCCTCGCCCGGGCGCGACACAAACAGCATGGGCTCGATCCCGGTGCGCCGTTTGTATGCGTCGTGGATGTGCGTTTGCACAGCCGCCACCGCATCGGTCCGCACCAGGGCCACGGCGCACCCGCCAAAGCCGCCCCCGGTCATCCGGCAGCCGTAAACCCCCGCCTCCAAGCCGAGCTGTTGCGCGAGTTCCACCACCAGGTCCAGCTCCTGACAACTCACCTCGTAATCGTCACGCAGGGAGGCGTGGCTGGCGTACATCAATTGGCCGGCGCGAACCCAGTCGCCCTGACGGAATGCCTCGGCCGCCTGGAGCGTACGTTCGATTTCGCCGATGACGTGCCGGGCGCGCCGGTAGACCACCGGATCCAAACGTGACCGTGCGCCTTCAAGCTGCTCGCGGGTGGCATCGCGCAGGGACGGCACACCCAGCGCGGCGGCGGCCGTTTCACACTGTTTGCGACGCGTGGGATACTCACTGCCGGTCAACTCGTGTTTAACCTGTGTGTTGATGATCAGGACGGACACGTTCGGGTCCTCCATCGGCACGTGTTCGTACCAGCGACTCCGGCAGTCCAGCAGCAGCGCGTGATTGGCGCGTCCCAACACCGCGATGAACTGGTCCATGATTCCGCAGGGCATACCGGCGAAGCGGTGCTCCGCCTGTTGACACAGCAGCGCCTTTTCCACGGGATCGAGTCGGACACCGAGAGCGGCCTCCAACAGTGTGGCCATCGCCACCTCCAGGGCCGCGCTGCTGGACAACCCGCCGCCCAGTGGCACGGAGGAGTGCACCAACACGTTCATGCCCGGCAGGCGTTGCACCCTCTCGCGGAACCCGGCCAGAACACCCAGGGAATAGTTGCCCCAAAAACCGCGCGGTCCGGGTTCCAGCGGGCCATGGGCCGCCACGTCCACCGATGGAGCTGCTTCCAGACTGGCGATCTGGATACGGTCATCAGGGCGGGGAGCCCCCAGCGCCACGGTGTACCGCTCCAACGCCATCGGAAACACGAACCCGTCATTGTAATCCGTGTGTTCCCCGATCAGATTGACCCGGCCCGGTGCAACCGCCGTCCATCGGGGCCGGCTGCCGTATCGGGCCTGAAACGCCGCGTTCGCTTCTGCCAACAACTGGTCCCAGTGCATAAAGCCGCTTGAAGTACCTCCCTGATTCTCCGGGCCCGCCGTTGCCCCTGTCGGCGACCCTGATCAAGAGCCCTCGTCCACCGTGCCAAACCGATAAATTGTGGTTTGACGGTAGATCCGACCCGGCCGGAGGATGACGCCGGGGAAGTGTGGGAGGTTCACTGCATTCGGAAAGTGCTGGGTTTCCAGACACAGTCCGGCGTGGCGTTCGTATCGCCAGCCGCCCTTCCCCACGAGTGAGCCGTCCAGCCAGTTGCCGGTGTACAATTGCACGCCCGGCTCCGTGGTCCACACTTCCATCACACGTCCACTGTGCGGTTCTTCCACCCTCGCGCAGAAGGCCGGGCAGTCGGGTCTGCCGCCCCAAACCTCCGTATGATTCCAACCCTCGGGATCACCCCGCAGGACGAAGTTATGGTCATACCCGGGGGGCTGTTCACCCAGCTGGTCCAATCGTGCCCCGATGCAGGTCGGTTCGCGGAAATCCAGTGGGGTGCCCGCCACGGACCGAATCTCGCCGGTGGGCACGTGGTCAGGCCGCTTGGGCGTGTAAAAATCCGCGGCGATCATCAGCCGGTGCTGCAGCACCGTGCCCTGCCCTGCCAGATTGAAATAGCCGTGGTGCGTCAGGTTGACAGGGGTGGGCCGGTCGGTCCGGGCGCGGTACTCAAACCGCAATGCGTTGTCCTCGGTCAGGGTGAGCGTCAGGATCACGTCCAATCTTCCGGGAAACCCCTGATCCCCATCCGGGCTGATGTGGCGGAAGCGAACCGACGCCGGGCCGACAACCCGCGCCCGCCAGAGTGCCTTGTCAAATCCTATGGGCCCCCCATGCAGGCAATTGCGGCCCTCATTGGCCGGCAATTCGAAGACCTGACCGTCCAGGACAAACCGGGCTCCGGCAATCCGGTTGGCCACGCGCCCCACCGTGCATCCGAAATAGGGATGGCCGGCCAGATACGACTCCAACCGGTCAAACCCCAAAACCACGTCGGCCAGCCGACCTCGCGAGTCGGGCACGTGCAACTCGGTCACGATGGTGCCGTAGTTGGTGACCTTGACGACCATACCGCGCCGGTTGCGCAACGTGAACAACCTGGCCACGCGGCCATCCGGCAATCGGCCAAACGTCTCTGTTTCCACCTTCCTTTCAGCGTGCGTTGTTCCCGCCCGGCCGGAACCGACCGCGGCAGCGCTCATTCCCCGATTCTTCATCCATCCTCCCTGGCATTGGGTGCAGGAACCGGAACGGTCGCCCCCCGATCCGGCCATCAGCGGGCCACGCCCCATGGACTGAACACCGCGTACAATGTGAGGGTGATCAAAACCACGACCAGCCCCGCGACCTTGGCGCCCCGTGAAGTCTCCAGTGCAATGGCCGACTGTTGTTTGAACTCCACCGGCTGCGGGAGGGGCCGTGCGGCTGTGATCAACCCCATCACCAAGAGACACAGGCCGAAGCAAACCGCCATCCGATTGAGAAACTGCAGGTCGGGCACCAGCCATTTCAAGGCTCCATAAGCCACGATGTTCGTGACCAGGCCCGTCGCGCCGCAGATGGCCGGCCCGCGCCGCACGATCAGACCAAACACAAACACCGCCAGGATGCCGGGCGAGATGAATCCCTGGCTTTCCTGGATGATGGTAAAAATGCTGTTGCTGATCCTGGGATTGCCCAACTGCGGGGCCACCAGCACCGCCACGGCGGTAAAGACCACCACCGACACGCGACCCACCCACACAACCCTTTCCTGCGGAGCCTGCGGGGCCAGGAACTTCTTGAAAACGTCCATGGCGAAGATCGTCGAAGCCGCATTGAGCATGGCCGCCAGCGAACTGACCACCGCTCCCAGCAACGCGGCCATGACGAATCCCACCAGGCCCACCCCTTGGGGCAGGACGTGACCGAGCAATTGCGCCAGTGCGGTGTCGTACTTGAACGCGATCAGCTTGTCCACGGCCACTGGCTGGCCCGCCTGCCGGGCTTCCTGCACCACCCGGGCGTTGTATTCGTCCAGCTCCCGGGCCAGCTCCGGATGAACCGCCCGCCACGAGTGATCCTCCGTGGTGAAGATTTGGTACCGGGCCGGTCGAACGGCCTCAAAACGCTCCTTCGCCAACGGCAACACCCACGGGTTTTGAACCCGGAGCTGGCGGATGTCGGCTTCATCCGGATAAATGGCCAGCAGATAGCGGCCGGCCGGCCAGGAGGCGAGCTGCTCGGGCGCCGGTGCCTCCGCCACCTGCACAAACCGCGTTTGCGGGTTGGCCTTGTAGTAAAGGGCCATGGACCTGGCCGTGTCGGCCACCGCAGCAAGTCGCATCTCCGTGCTGTACAGGTTGAAGGCAATGATCCCCGGGATGACAATCACGAAGGGAATCAACAACTTCATGAAGGCGGCGAACACGATGCCCTTCTGTCCCTGGGCCAGCGAGGCCGACCCCAATGTCCTCTGGGTGATGTACTGGTTGAGCCCCCAGTAATAGAAGTTCGGAATCCAGAGCCCCAGGAGCAGCGCCGTCCACGGAAGGACATTGTCCGTGGCGGGAAGAAACATGTTCATGCGCGGACGGTTGAGTTCCCAGAACCTTTCCACCGGTCCCGCTTCGGGGCTCAGAGTCACCATGGCCACCGCACCCGTTTCCGGACTGACCACTGTGGCAGCCTCCGTGACCATCCCGAGCTTCTGAAAGGCAAAGACCATGATTACCGCGCCCCCGATGATCAGGGCGCTACCCTGGATCAGGTCGGCCCAGGCACAGGCTTTCAGCCCACCTGCCGTCACATAAAGCATGGCGATCAGCCCGATGATCAGGGCCCCCGTCGCCAGGGTCAGGTGATAACCGGCTTGGGCGGCCAACGTCTGGATGGTCAATGCCCCCGAGTAGGTCACCGAACCCAGGAGAAGCAGGTAGATGAAGATGGTGGCCACCGCCATGATGGTGCGAGCGGCGGCGTTGTAACGGTACTCCAGGAACTCCGGCATGGTGTAGATGCCGGCGCGCAGGAAATACGGGAGGAACCCAAACGCCACCACCACCAGCGTGATCGCGGCCATCCACTCATAACTGGCAATGGCCAGGCCCACGTGGCTGGCCGCGTTGCCGCTCATTCCGACGAACTGCTCCGTCGAAATGTTCGCTGCGATCAGGGAAAATCCAATCAACCACCACCGGAGGCCGCGTCCGGCCAGGAAGTAATCTTCACTCCCCTTTTCATCGCGGCTTTTCCAGAGACCCACCCCGACCACGGCCACGACGAAGAGAACGAAAATTGTCAAGTCCAACCAGGTGATTTGGAATCCGCCGCTCATAATCTGTCCTCTTCGGCCGCAAGCCCCACCTGCCGGCATGTCAATGTCTGGCGTGCGGTTCACTCCCGTCCCAGCTGCCGGCCGGCTGCCCGCCCGGGTGAACCGTTCCGTTAAGTTGAGCGGGGGCGCCCGAAGGGGTGGACGCCCCCGCCGAACCAGTTAGTCCTCAACCATTAACCTCCTTGGCAAATCCGCTCTGTGCGCTGTGGCAATTCCAAGCTGCGCACCGGATCGGGGCTCGGAGCCCACGCGCAGCTCCGGGCGGTCTTGAGCTGCCTGGGCCAACCGACCTCGAATCCTTCGACGCGATTATTCTACTGGGCCGGGTTCCGGCCGCAAGGTGTCCTTTTGTTCCTTTTTTTGAAGAAATCAGGTCAACCCCAGGCGCGTCGGCTGGTGCGCTCCCGGTCTCAAAAACCGGCGATGACGGAGCCGCTGCGGTTGTATCATGCTGATTGCCAACGGGTTGTGGATCATCTTCGGAGAGCCGTTCGTTTGCAGGCCACGGGGCAACGCATTCTTCGGAACGGCCCATGAGATCCCGCCCACAGCCCGGAGAGCAGCCGGAAACGGAGTTGGAACGATCAAGCGTGGTCCGGCCCGGCTTGACACCGGGACGATCGGTTGCGACGAACTTCGCGGGCGATGAGCACAACCATAAAACTTTCAGCTCCCGGGTCCGGTTATTGGGAGGTTCAGGTGCTTTACGAGGACGACCACTTGCTGGCCATTGACAAGCCGGCGGGGCTGTTGACGTCGCCCGATCGGTACGATCCCAACCGACCGAATCTGATGCGGCTGTTGCACGAGGGGATTGCCCAGAGGAAGCCGTGGGCGGCGGCTCGTGGTTTGGAATACCTGGCCAATGTGCATCGGCTGGATTTTGAGACGAGCGGGGTTTTGCTGCTGACGAAGGACAAGGCGTCGCTGACGCATCTGACCCGCCAGTTTGAGTCCGGTCAAACGGAGAAACAGTACGTGGCCCTGGTGGAAGGGGCGGTTTCGGACGAAGAGTTCCGCGTCTCGGCGCGGTTGGCGCCCGATCCTGCCCGACCCGAACGCATGTGTGTGGTCCGGAAACGGGGCAAGGAATCCGTCACGGAGTTTTCCGTGTTGGAGCGGTTTCTCGGCTACACGTTGCTGCAGTGCCGGCCCTTGACGGGCAGGACCCATCAGATCCGGGTGCATTTGGCGCATCGCGGGTGTCCGGTGGTTGGGGACAAACTGTATGGCGGTTCCCCCTTGTGGCTCTCCCGGATCAAGGTGGGGTACCGATTGAGGAAGGGCGAAACCGAGCGGCCGCTTCTGGAGCGGCTGGCGTTGCATGCGGAGCGGCTCGTGGTGTTGCATCCGGTGACCGGCCAAACCGTGGAGATTGTGGCGCCCTGGCCCAAAGACCTGCAGGCAGCGGTCAAACAGCTGCGTCGGCACGCCCCGATGCCCGGATCGGCGTACCGGCCGGCCTCTCAAAAAGCCGGGGGCGATCTGTGATGAGTTCTCCGGCAGGTGGATTCAGCGCGCGGGCGGGATCAGGGCGTCCAGGATCGGTTGAACCCACGCATCGCGCTGCATGTCCCATACGATGAAGTCTCCGTCGAACTGCCAATACGCCCAACTCCATCCCCGGGCTTCCGCCTCTCGTGCCACGGTGCGAATGTATCGAACCCGTGCGTCCATCGGGGCGCGGTCGTACGCGCCAAATTCGCCCAGGAACACAGGAAGGTTGCGGCGTCGCGCCCAGTCGGCGACCTTGTCGAAGTCCTGTCGGATGGCGTTCACCTCCTCCTCCGTGCCGCGCCAGTCGATGCCGACCTTGTCCTGTTGACCTGTCCAGGCGGCCCCCTGATGGGTGAACGCCATGGGCTTGTAATAATGGACGGTCAGGATGAGGGCGCGGTCTTCCGGGGGAAGGTCGAGTTCCTCCAAATGGTCCACGGAGTTCCAAAACGCCGGTCCGATGATGACCGGGCGCTGTGGATGCCGGTTCCGGACGATGGCCAGCCCTTCGCGCAACCACTGGTTCCACATTGCAGGTGTCAGCTTTTTGCACGGCTCGTTCAGCAGCTCGAAATAAACGGTGTCCGGCCACGATTGCGCGCTGATCTGGCGCCAGAAGGACAAAAACCGGTCCTTGTGTCCATCGGGATCGTCTCCGATGGCGTTGAATTCGTGAAGGTCGAGGATCACGGTCAGGCCCCGGGCGGTGGCGTTGCTGACGGCCCAGTGCAAGGTGGCCCACCATTCCGGGCGCAGGGCCCAGTCACGGTCGCGGTCCATGTGCCGAAACGGATGCAGGTTGATCCGCACGGAGTGAAATCCGGCGTCGCGGATCAACTGGAAGTGACGTTCCTGGAAGCGGGCGCGGGCGCGGTCCCGCCAGATGGGGTCGTAACCCAGGATGTTCACGCCCCGGCCGAGGCGCTTGTTCTGGTCAAACACGTCTGCCCCGGCGTAGGGCACGGCCAGGCAGAGACCCAGCAGGATCCACGTGAAAAGGCTGGTCGGTTTCATCTCAACGCACGACGTACCGCGTCCGGCTGGCATTCAAACCGCCGGCAGCGCCCACGGGCTGAATTCGGAATTGCCAAACGGCGGCATGGGGCGCGCGGCCGCCACGGTCTCTCGTCAGACCCGAAGCCGGTCATTGCCTTGCCGCCTGCCCCGCCCCATGTTGACGGGCGGAACGAGCACCGAACATGGCGACGTTTTACGACACACACGCACATTTGGCAGACGGGGCGTTTGCCTCCGACCTTGAAGCCGTGCTGAATCGCGCCCGCTCTGCGGGCGTCAGCCGGATTGTGGTGATTGCCACGGATTTCGACGACAGCCGCCGTTGCATCGAATTGGCCGAGAAGCATGCCGAGCTGTATGCCACGGTGGGGTGGCATCCCAACGAAGCGCTGCGCGCACCTGCCGATTTGAGGCCGCAACTGCGCGATTGGGCCCGGCATCCCAAGGTGGTGGGCCTGGGCGAGACCGGGATGGACGCCTTTCGGTTGCCCGTCGACCCGGCCCGGCGCGAGCCGGTTTTGCAGGTGCAGGAGCGACTGTTCCGGCAACATCTGGAGGTGGCGGCCGAGACGGGGCTGGCATGTGTCATCCATCAGCGTGCCGTGTTTGAACGCACGCTGGCCGTGTACAGCGAATATGCCCCCCATGTGCGGGCCGTGTTCCATTGCTTTGCCGAGAGTCCGGCTCACCTGCAGAAGGTCCTGGCAACCGGCGCCCTCGTGAGTTTCACCGGGCTGGTCACGTTCCGCAACGGCCAGGCGATTCGGGAAACCGTGGCCGCCACGCCCGTGACGGTCTTCATGCTTGAAACGGATTCACCCTATTTGGCGCCGGAACCGTACCGGGGCCGGCGCTGCGAACCGGCTCACGTGGTGGAAACGGCCAAAACAATCGCCGCGGTCAAAGGGATCACCCTGGAGCAGCTAGCCCGGGAGACCTGTCAGGTGGCGGAACGGTTTTTCCCTCGGATGGCCCCTGCGGCCTGATCGGCTCCACTGCCCCCGGGCGTTCGGGCGGATGCAGTTCGCACGCGACTGTATCCCGGAACCGGTGTCGGGCCCACATCCGGTAGACGACGCCGCTCAGAGCTCGGAGCCCGGGAATGCCCAACAAGAGACCGACCGGCCATAACCACCAGACGCGTCGGCAGAGATAGCCCAGGGCATCCACACCGCCGAGGCAGCGGCCATCGGGCAGGAGGAGTTTCATTTCGTCGGGTTCTCCGCAAACTTCCAGTTGCGGGACGTGGCGTACCCAAGCCTCGTGGAATGCAGCCAGGACGAAGCCGCGCCGGGTCCAAATCGGCCCCCAACGGGCGGCCCAACCACGGCAGCTCGGGCATTGTCCGTCATAAATGATCCATCCACGGGATCCCGCACTGGACGCAACGGCGCCCCACTCCCCCGGACCTGGCCGGGGCCGGCCGCGCGAGGGATTGGGCATCCCTGCGCACGGGGGAGAACTCCGCGGACATGGCGATTGCTCCCTGTCGGGTGGTGCGTCAGCTGGCCACGCGCATTGCACGTACCAACGCTGGCACGGAACGGGTTTGTGTGCAAACGGCGCGGGGACGAACCGAATGAGGTGCGGACTGATTGGGGTAACTTCCCATTTCGTGGACAAAGCACCGGAGGAGCTCACCTCCCCGGGAGCGGGCGATGGACCCAACACGAACCAGAGCTTCTACAAGCGGGCTTCTGGCCGGCTAAAGGGGGAAGTCCGGCTCGGAAGGAGCGGCAGGGCGCGGGTTTGGTTTTTCGGAGGCCGCAGGTTGAACCTCGCGGGCGTCGTGCGTGGGCTCGGGCCCGGCATCGGCAGGATCCACAGAGACGGAGGCCGCGTGTTCTGCAGCGGGGAAACCGGTCTGATTCGGCGGGTGCATGGCTGCGCCATCCTCCAGCTGGCGGGTGGCACCGGGCATCAGTACCGGCCGGGAACCCATGCGTGCGACCAGCTCCCGCAGGGTCACGGCGGAGGCCACCTGTTCTTCGGCGGCCAGAACGCGTTCGTACTCGCTCCACACCTCGTGGGTCGGATCGGGCCGGATCGATGTCCACTCCGACCCGTTGCCGGACCGAAGCGCGCGCAACACATCGTGGAGTGTGATGGTCTCGAGGGGGCGCGCGGGGACGTACGCGGGTTCTGTACCCGCCAGCTCCAGGATCAATCCGGCGCGTTTGAGCTGGTCCAGGACCTCGCTGCAGATTCGCGGGACGGCTCCGGAGGCGCGGGCAAGGTCATCCACCGATGGTGGAGGCTCGGCTTGTTGGAAGGCGCGGCCAACCAGGGCCATCACCCGCAGCGCCAACAACTCGCGGCCGCGTTGATCCAGCGCTCCCACCAGGCTGCCCTGCAACACGTGTGCGCGGTGCTGCCATGTGTAGGCGACCTGGGCGCCCAACAGCACGATCACCCACGCCACATACAGCCCGACCATGAACACGGGCACCAGGCCGAGGCTGCCGTAGATTTTGAAGTTGGTCACCACCCGTGAGACGTAGAGCACATTCAGCAGGTTGTTCAGGTGCCAGAGCGAGGCGGCAAAAGCGCCACCGACCAGGGCGGCGGACCACTCCACATGAGTGTTGGGTACCAGACGATACAGCCCCATGAATAAAACCCAGAGCATCAGCAATGGAAGCGCGCGGAAAACAAGCTCGCCCACCACCGGCGTCCGCAACAGCCATTCCCTGGGGGTTTCCCAATACGGACCGGATGCCAGGGCCACCGCCCCCACGATCAGCAGCGGCGCCAGCGTCAGGCAGGCCCAGTACAGCACCACCCGCATGAACCACGGGCGCCCCTCGGGCACGCCCCAGATATCGTTCATGGTGTTTTCCACCCGTGCCAGAAGAAGAATGGCCATGAGCAGCAGGCCGATGCTGCCGCTGACGCCCAGCTCGGCACTGCGCGTGTGCTGGATGAATTCGCGCAGTCGCGCGGCCACCACCCGCCGCAGATCCTGCTGTGGGACAACTGACGCTTGAACCGTTGGCTTTTCGGCTGCGGCGGCGGGTCCGGTGCCGGTCGGCACCGGCCCGTTGGTGTTCCCGGGATCCGAGTCCGAGCCGGGCGGCCTGGTGGGCAGCGCAAGGGTCAGTCCCGGTGCCCACCACTGTGCGTGCATCTCGTGAATCCAGAACTCGGCCTGCAGGGCCGGCGGCAGGTTGGTGGGCGCGGCAGGAGGAACGACCACCTGGACCAGCCGGTCCACAAAGGCCTCGATCTGGGCTTCGGTTCGGCCTTTCAGCACGGTGCTGGTCACCCCGAGGACCAGTGCCAACAAGGGAACCAGCGAAAGCAATGTGGCGTAGGACAGCGCGGCCGCCCGGACAAATCCCCGGTTGCGGTTGAAGTCACGCAGCACGGCGCCGCAAAACCGCAGCGCCCGCCAACCGAGAGACTCCCGGGCGTCGGCCTCCCCGACTTCGCCTTGCCACGCCCGCCACAGGTGCCGGTACCAGACCGTCTGCCGGGCGCCTCTTCCCTCCGGGCTTCGCACACCGGGACGCTAACAAACGCCCCTGCCGTGTCAATGGCACGACCCGGGGTTATGGGTTTGGGCCCGCGATACGGCGGATTTCGTTCCTGCGATGGGCTCGCAACCGCGCGGATCGGCCGGCGCCGGTTGGGCCTTGCCCTGCACCGCGCCGCCCCGGCTGTTGTCCCGTGCGCATCACCTTGCTGCAGGGGCACGTACGTGGAACAATCCGGTGCCACCACAGGGCTTTCGGCACATGAAACAGGCACCAGCCGGGCTGCAGGACCCTGACGGGGCAGATGGGTTCGCGAGGGGTCGGACCCCACGATGGGTTCGATGGTGGGAGGCGTGGCTCGGCTTGTTTTTTCCCCGCGTTTGTCAGATCTGCCTTCGCGAGCCGGCCCTGCCACGATGGGGCTGGGTGGGTCGGAGGTGCCGGCGGCATGTGCGAATCGTGCGACCGCCGTGGTGCGATCGGTGCGGGCTGCCGATTGTCGGCGAGGCGACCGTCCGTTTCGAATGCAGCAATTGTCGGGGATTGGACCTGCCATTCCTGTTCGCTCGTGCGGCGGTCGTGGCCGAGGGCGTGGTATTGGAGGTGATCCACCGCTACAAGTATCAGGGGGCGCTCTGGTTCGAACCGTTTTTGGCGGGTTGGCTGGTTCATGCGGCCGCGGCCTCCGTACGGGAAGGCGGCTGGGATGCAATTGTGCCGGTGCCGCTGCATCCGGTGCGCGAACGCGAGCGCGAATTCAACCAGGCGGTCCGGCTGGGCCGGCATCTGGCCCGGGCGACCGGTCTGCCGCTGGAAACCGACTGGGTGCGGCGCGTGCGCGCGACGCAAACCCAGACCTTGCTGAGCCGGGAGGAACGGATCCGCAACGTGCGCAACGCGTTCCAGGTCCGGACCGCATCGGAGGTCCGGGGTCGAAGGGTGGTGCTGGTGGATGACGTATTCACCACCGGGGCCACGACCGGGGCTTGTGCGGAGGCGTTGCGGAAGGCCGGAGCAGCCGACATCTGTGTCTGGACAGTTGCACGCGGTCTGTGATCGGTTAGAATGCGGCCGAACGCGAGGATTCCAGCATCGTGACAAAACCAAAGCGCAACAAGTCCATGGCAGACACCGCGTTCACGCGCAAATCGGGCTCGACGGAAACCGACGGATCCAGGTCCGGCCCGGCGCCGTCCTCGGAGCCGGGCACCACTTTTGTGCGCAAGCCGAAGCTGGCCGGGCATGCGCGCAAGCGCGACATTCCCGAAGGGCTCTGGACCAAGTGCCCGAAATGCGCGGTCATGGTCTTCGACAAGGAACTGGACGAGAACCTGAAGGTCTGCCCCAAATGCGGGCATCATTTCCCCATGAGCGCCCGCGAACGCATCCATTCGCTGGTGGAAACGTGCTCTTTTGAGGAGATGGATGCGGATCTGGTGAGCGTGGACGTGCTGGGGTTCACCGGCACGGCCAGCTACACGGCCAAGCTGGAGGAATACCAGCGCGCCACGGGCCTGAAGGACGCCATTGTGACCGGATTGGGCCGGATCGGACCGCACCTGGTGGGTCTGGGGGTGATGGATTTCGGTTTCCTGGGCGGTTCGATGGGTTCCGTTGTCGGCGAAAAGGTCACACGGCTGGTGGAGGTTTGCACGGACCGCGAACTGCCGGTGATTCTGATTTCCAGCAGCGGCGGGGCGCGGATGTACGAGGGCCTGTTCAGCCTGATGCAGATGGCCAAAACGTGTGGTGCACTGGCTTATCATGCACGGGCGCGGTTGCCCTTCATCAGCGTGCTCACCCACCCCACCACCGCCGGTGTGATGGCCAGCTTCGCCACGGTGGGGGATTTGATTCTGGCCGAGCCGGGGGCCATGATCGGCTTTGCCGGTCCGCGTGTGATCAAGGACACCACCCAGAGTGAACTGCCCCCGGGGTTTCAAACGGCGGAGTTTTTGTTGGAGCATGGGTTGATTGACGCGGTTGTGCCGCGCCCACAGCTTCGCACCAAATTGATCACGTACCTGAACTACCTGACGGCGGGCCGGCGTGTGGCCACGCTGGCGGTTTGAAACCACCCTTTGCCCGGATGATTTATCGCCGTTTCGGTCGGACCGGCTTGTCCATGCCCGTGCTCTCCTGCGGGGGCATGCGGTTCCAGCATTCGTGGAAGGACGCCGATGCGCCCGGGATCACGCCCGCCAACCAGGAAAACCTGGAGGCCTGTGTATGGCGGGCTTTCGAACTGGGGATCAACCACTTCGAGACCGCCCGGGGCTACGGCACCTCCGAGGTCCAACTGGGCCGCGTGCTGCCCCGGCTGCCACGGGACCGCATCCTGGTCCAGACCAAGGTGGCTCCGAAAGCGTCCCCCCAGGATTTCCTCCGCGACTTTGACACCTCGCTGCGCAATCTGCGCCTGGAGTACGTGGATCTCCTGGCGATCCACGGCATCAACAACCGGCAGTTGCTCGATTGGACTTTGCGTCCGCACGGGTGCCTGGCCGCCGCACGACAATTGCAGCGGGAGGGCCGGGTGCGGTATGTCGGGTTTTCCACCCATGCCCCCACCGACCTCATCGTTGAGGCCATTGAGACGGGCGAATTCGATTACGTCAACCTGCATTGGTATTTTGTGAATCCGCTGACCTGGCCCGCGGTTCGGGCGGCGGCAGAACACGACCTGGGCGTGTTCATCATCAGCCCCAACGACAAGGGCGGCAAATTGTACGAGGCCTCGGAGCGCATGCGCACCCTTTGCGCGCCGCTGACGCCCATGCAGTTCAACGACCTCTACTGTCTGGCGCGAACGGAGGTGCACACCCTGAGCTGCGGCGTGGCGCGTCCGTCGGACTTCGACGAACACGTACAAGCGCTGGACCACCTTTCGCGTGTCCACGAGGTGATCGCCCCCATCGAGGCACGGTTGCGGGCCGCGATGAAATCCGAGTTGGGCGCCGACTGGTGCGCCCGCTGGTTTGAAGGAATCCCCGAATACACGGACGTCCCCGGCGGGATCAACATCCTGGAGATTCTGCGCTTGTGGACCTTCGCAAAACCCCTGGACCTGATTGCATGGGCGCGGATGCGCTACAACTTGCTGGGACGGGCGGATCACTGGTTTCCGGGAGAAAACGCGGCCCGGGTGGACGAGGTGGACCTGACCTCCTGCCTGTCCAAAAGCCCGTTTGCCGACCGCATTCCCGGGATCCTGCGCGAGGCCCACCGTCTGTTTGCCGACCGCCCGGTGCATCGCCTGGGCAGCCATTGAGGAGAGGGCAATGGAAAACAACTCTGCTCTGGATTGCGTTCTGCCCACAGCCTTCTATAGTGCCAGCCATTTCGAACGAGGGGAGCCAATGAGCCAGCCGACCGATGGAAGGCAGTCCTGGGACATCGCCCGTGCCCGGGAGCTGTACCACATTGATCGTTGGGGGGCGAAGTACTTCGACATCAACGACGAGGGACACGTCGTGGTGCGGCCTCTGCAGGAGGCCGGCGCCACGGTGGACCTTACCGACGTGGTCGAGGAAGCCCGCGCGCGCGGGCTGAAATTCCCGCTGTTGATCCGGTTCCAGGACATCCTTCGCCACCGCGTGGAAGCGCTCAACAAGGCGTTCCAGCAATCCATCCAGGAATTCAACTACCAGGGGCGCTACCGGGGGGTCTTCCCGGTCAAGGTCAATCAGCTCCGCGAAGTAGTCGAGGAAATCCTCGACGCCGGCCGACCCTACGGTTTCGGTCTCGAAGTGGGCAGCAAACCCGAACTCTACGCCGGGTTGGCACTTCAGCCGGCCGTGGGGAGCCTGATTGTGTGCAACGGCTACAAGGACGCCGGTTTCATCCGCATGGCCCTGTTGGGGACCAAGCTCGGTAAGACGGTTATCCTGGTGGTGGAGAAGCTGGAGGAACTGCGCCACATTATCGCCCAGTCACGTCAGGCCGGCGTGGAACCCATCATTGGCCTGCGGGTCCGATTGCTGGCCAAGGGCTCCGGCCGCTGGGCCGGCAGCGGCGGCGAAAACGCCAAGTTCGGCCTCAGCACCGCGGAAATCCTGGCCGCTTGCGAAATCCTACGCTCGGAAGGCCTCGCCCACTGCCTCAAGCTCATCCATTTTCACATCGGGTCTCAGGTCACCGACATCCTCACCATTAAACGCGCGGTGCAGGAGGCAGCCCGCTATTACGCCAAACTCCGCAAGATGGGCTTCCCGCTGCAATACCTGGACGTCGGCGGCGGACTCGGCGTCGACTACGACGGCAGCCGTTCCACCTTCGACAGCTCCACCAATTACACCCTGCAGGAATACACCAACGACGTCGTGTACTACATCGCCGACGTGTGTGACGCCGAGGGCGTGCCCCACCCGGACATCATCAGCGAAAGCGGCCGGGCCATCGTGGCCCACCACAGCGTGCTGGTGGTGGAGGTGTTTGGCGCCATTCAGAAGTGTCCGCCCGAAGCGCGATTCGAGTTCGGTGAAAACGAGCATCCCCTGGTGCGCGAACTGCTCGACATCAGGCACAACCTCGATCACCTCAACAAGCTGGAGGCCTACCACGACGCCCAGGAACGCCGCGAGGACGCCCATCACATGTTCATCCTGGGTCTCTTGGACCTGCCCGACAAGGCCAAGATCGAGACGCTTTACTGGGACATCAGCCGGGCCGTCGTGGCCCATTACAAGGGCCGGCCGCACGTGCCCGAGGAAATCCGGAAACTGGAAGACAGCCTCAGTGACCAGTACCTGTGCAATTTCTCCGTCTTTCAATCGCTGCTGGATCATTGGGCGCTGGGGCACCTGTTCCCAATCATGCCCATCAGCCGGCTGAACGAACCACCCACGCGCGAGGCGACCCTGGTGGACATCACCTGCGATTCCGACGGGCAGGTCAACCAGTTCATTGACCTGGAGGATGTTCGCGACACGCTGCCCCTTCACCCGCTGCAGCGCCGCGCCAACGGCAACGGGCAGCCGGGCGCAGTTGAACCCTATTATCTCGGCTTCTTCCTCATGGGCGCCTACCAGGACATCATGGGCGACCTTCACAACCTGTTCGGCCGGGTCAACGAGGTGCATGTGTTCCTCGACCCGGATGAGCCGGCCGGCTACTACATCGAGGAAATCATCGAGGGCACCACCATCGTCCAGTCCCTCGCGGCCGTGCAATACGACGAAAACGAGCTCAAACGCCAGATGAAGGCCCAGGTGGACGAAGCCATTCGGTCCGACCGCATGAAACCCTCCGAGGCCATGCGCCTGTTGGACGAGTACGAGCGGGGATTGCGCGAGTACACCTACCTGTCGTTCTGATCCCTGGGACGGACCGCCCTTGGTGCTGGACCACCGGAATGCACCGCGCCCATGGATGCACCTGCCCAGCCATGCAGACTCCCCACCCGTTGCCTGGCCGGGCTGATTCAGGGTCTTTCCGCCCTCTTGTGGGTTCTACCCGTGGCGGTGGTGGTATGTGTGCAAACGGCGCGGCATATCGCATGGCAGGGTCACGGCCCGTGGCCCGTCGTGGTGGTTACCGGGTGGCTCTGGTGGACTCTGACGCGACTGGTCCGGGCGGCTGAGGCCCCACAGGCCCTGGCCCGGTCCGTGCGACGCGGTCGACTGCTGGCTCTCATGCTCTGGGGGTTGAGCCCGTTTCTCCACTGGCACGCGCGCGTGCCGGATCACCCGTGGTTCAGCTTCATGACCTTGGCGGCCGGCCTGACCGGTTGGCTGTTGCTCATCGAATGCAACCGCATCATCCCCCGGGTGGTGGACGCCTGTCCGGATCTCGCCGTCATGCACGAGGTCAACGCCTTCTGCCGACTGAACCGTGCGCTCTTCGTGAGCGGGGGAATCCTCTGGGCCGGGCTCCAGATTCTTTCCCGGGCCATGCCCACGTGGGAGGGCATGGAACGATGGCCGCCCGCGTGGCGCCACGTGGAAGCCCCGCTGTGGATGTTGTTTCTGGTCACGCCACTGGCGCTGACGCTGGTCGGTCTCTGGAAGACGCGCCAGACCCTGTGGGCCGAGCTGTGCCGGCGAGCCGGTGACTAACGCGCGACAGTGGCCGCCTCACTGCCGCTCGTACTCTCCCTTGCCGATCCGCTTGAAAACCGTGAAACCGGCTTTCTTGGCGTCGGTGATGGACAAGGGCTTGAGCTTCTGCGGCGTGTTGAACGTGCTGATGACCTTGCGGACCGGCCGCTTGCAGGCCGGGCACTTCGTCAACTCCGGCGCATTCACCGGCCGCATCAGGGTGAAGCGGCCACCACAAACCGCACAGTCCCCTTCGCACAACTCGTACTCGTAGAGCGGCATGGCGTCGTTTCCCCTTTGCTACCCCGGTATAAATACTCGGCCGGGACTGCAACATTTGCAACCGGATCCGGCCGGCGGGTAACGCCCGGTGGGGGCGCGGACGGCCGCCGTGTACGGTTTGCGGCTCCGGATGCGGCGACCCGATCAGGCGCCGCCGTCCTTGCGCCGGGTAAACGCCTGGAAGAACTCCAACGGCAGAGGAATGAACGTCGTGGTGCTGTGTTCGCTGGCGATCTCCCGCATGGTTTGCAGGTAACGCAGCTGGAGGGCGATTGGTTCCTTGGCGATCATCTGGGCGGCCTGCACCATTTTCTCCGCGGCTTGGAACTCGCCCTCGGCATTGACGATCTTGGCGCGCCGTTCGCGTTCCGCCTCGGCCTGCTTGGCCATGGCGCGTTTCATACCGTCCGGCAAGGCCACGTCCTTGACCTCCACGGCCGTGACCTTCACACCCCAGGGGTCGGTCTGCCGGTCAATGATCTCCTGCAGTTGCTGGTTGATCTTCTCCCGGTGGGCCAGCAGGTCGTCCAGTTCGGCCTGACCCAGGACACTGCGCAGGGTCGTCTGGCCCAACAGGGCCGTTGCCTTCCAGAAATTCTCCACCTTGACCACCGCTGCCACGGGATCCACCACCCGGAAATACAGCACCGCGTCCACCGTGACCGGCACATTGTCCCGGGTCATGATCTCCTGTCGGGCCACATCCAGGGTCACCACCCGGAGGTCAATCTTCACCATGCGATCGATGATCGGGATCAGGATGATCAGTCCGGGCCCCTTGGCGCCGATCAATTTCCCCAATCGGAATATGACGCCCCGTTCGTACTCCCGGAGCACCCGGAACATCTGGGGCAGGGCCAGCGCGCCCAAAATAATGATGGGGACGATCCACGATCCCAGGTTGAACAACTGTTGAATGAGCTTTTCCATAATTGGGTTCCTTTCCTGTTGGTTTTGTGCTGCCCGGTCTTACCGGCCCGGCGGCACCCGGGCTGCCGTTTACCTTGCCGGTTCGGACGAGACCGGTTTGACCTTCAACGTCAACCCCTCTACCGCGACGACCTCCACCCGTGTGCCTTCCGGGATTGGCACGTCGCTCACGGCAGTCCAGTATTCGCCTTCCACAAAGACCTTGCCGCCCTGGGGGTTGATCGGGGACAGAGCGGTGGTCCTAAGCCCGATCATGCTCTCCTTCCCCACCCGCGCCGGCAACCACTGCGCCCGCAGCCCCTTGGCCACCACCCACGTGAAGAAGGCCGTGGTCACGATAACCCCGGGGATGATGTAGCCGAGTGACAGCCGGAACCCGGGTTCGACGCCCCGGAAGAGCATCAGCGCTCCCAACAGAAATGAGACCACACCGCCCGCGGTGAGGACCCCGTGCGACGGCGAAAACACGTCCGCAATGAACAGGATGATGGCCAGCACAATCAACGCCACTCCGGCCAGATTGATGGGCAAAATGGATGCCATGTACAACACCAAAATGAGGGCAATGGCGCCCACCACACCCGGGAAAATCGCCCCCGGATTGCTCAACTCTCCGATGATCCCATAGATCGCGATCAACATCAGGATGAACATCACCTCCGGGCGCCACAAGCGCTGGAAGAGCCGTTCCCGCAGGATCATTGGGATTTCCCGCACCTCGGCCCCGGCGGTCCGGAGCGTGCGACCTTCCACGGTACGGCCGTCCAATTGTCGGAGGAGGTCCTCCCTGTCCCTGGCGATGATCTCGATCACGTTCAGCTCCAGCGCCTTTTCGGCGGTGATGGAGGCGCTTTCGCGGACGGACGCCCGGGCCCACTCCACGTTCCGTCCCCGCTTTTGGGCAATGGCCTCGATGTAGCTGGTGGCGAAGTTCTCCAACTTTTGTTTCATGACCTCGTCGGTCCCCTGCCCGCCGCCCAAGGGGTTCAGTGCCACGGGATGGGCCGCGCCAATGCTGGTGTTGGGGGCCATGGCAGCCACGTGCGCCGCCAGGGTGATGAAGCAGCCGGCACTGCCGGCGTTGGCCCCTTCAGGAGCCACGTACACCACCACGGGCACCTTGGAGGCGTAAAAGGCCTGAACGATCTCCTTGGTGGAGTCCAGCAAACCGCCGGGGGTGTCCAGCTGAAGCACCAGGCATTCGTGGCCCGCTTCCATCGACTCCTGAATGGCCCGTTCGATGTAAGTGACCGTCGCCGGGCCGATGGGGCCGTTTACGCGAATCCACCCCACGGTCGTGGCGCCGGCGGCCATGGCCCCGACCAGCCACGCCGCCCCCAAAACCCAGAACCACCGCCGATGCGACCTGCAGTTCATTGGCATTCTCTTTCCTGAGCAACATTAAGCCCCGGCCCGAACGGAGCAAGAGCATTCGGCCGGCAACCCGATGAAACTCCCGGCTCGTGCCGGGCCTGATCGGGCCATTCCATCCGAAGTGAGGGTGCCATGAGACGATCCGATGGCCCCGCCCCTGCACGATGTACCATGGGTTGCTGTCCGCCCGACCGTCCACAATCCGGCATGGACAAACCGGCAGCAGGTCGTAATTGTCACCCACGCCATGCTGTCCTTCTCGCCACGTGTCGCCCGGGCCCGGAGGCTTCCCCATGGAGGACCGCCCCGCCCTTCACATCCGCTGCACCCGACGGCCCGGAGGACAGGCCGGTTCAGGCCCCCTCCAAAATGTCGGCACTGCTTGCCGGGTGCTGCGGTGCTCGCCCTGCTCCTAGGGGCGCCTTCTTCGCAAGCCGCACCACACCCGGCCGCCAGCTCGGAAGCATTTCTCAATTCCCTCGGTGTGGGCACGGCCGTGTCACGCCGCGGCGAACAACTCGACCGGACCATCGAGGCCCTTCGGTTTCTCGGCCTTCGCTGGGTGCGATCGGGGTACGAAAGCGACGTGCCGGTGCGGAACCTCCTGGAGGTCCATCGGCAGACCGGCGTTCGTTTCAGTTACGGTCTCCTGAGCGGCGGCAACGATTTGAAACGTCTGCTGGACGGCGCGCAACGCCTGGCTGAAGCCGGCGCTCTACTGGCGTTGGAGGGAAACAACGAACCCAACAACTGGCCCGTCAGGTACCAGGGCCGTCTCGGGGGCGGAACCAGTTCCTGGGCCCCGGTGGCCGTTCTGCAGCGCGATCTCTATCGGGCTGTCAGGTCGCACCCGAAACTGCGCGATTACCCCGTGTGGACCGTTTCCGAACCCGGAGCGCAAACCGACAATGCCGGACTTCAGTTCCTGGAGGTTCCGCCCGGGGCCAACACCCTTCTACCGCCCGGCACACGCTTTGGCGATGCCGCCAATGTGCACAACTACATCTACCATCCATCAGCGCCCCACCTGACGGACAACAAGTGTTGGCAGGCTGCTGATCCGTCGCCGGACTGTCCGGTGGACGGCCTGTACAAGAACTTCGGACGGACCTGGCTCAAAGGGTTTCACGGATACAGCCCGAAGGAACTGGAAACCCTCCCCCGGGTGACCACCGAAACCGGGGTCACGGTCCACGCCGACGTTACGGAAGAGGTCCATGGCTGGCATCTGCTGACCATGTACCTGGCCCAGTTCAAGCGTGGCTGGCAATACACCGCGGTCTACCTGCTTCGGGACCGCACGGACGAGAGTGGGAACCAACGATTCGGTTTTTACCGGCCCGACTACAGTCCACGGCCGGCCGCGTGGTACCTGCACCGGCTGACCCGTTTGCTCCAGGCGCCCGCCCCTGGCAGAGCCGGTTTTCGTCCGGAACCATTGGATTACGACCTGACCCCGCAGCCGCCCACGGTCCACGACCTGTTGCTCCAGCGCCCGGACGGCGCCTGGGTGTTGATTCTTTGGAACGAGCGGGTCCAGGGCACCGACCGAGTGTCTGTGCGGTTGGGTCGGTTCGCCGGCAAGGTGCAGATCCACGATCCGATGGCGGACCCGACCTTGTTGGAGACGCACTCGAGCGTGCGGGAACTGGGCTTCGACCTGGATCGTCACCCCAGGGTGCTCGTCATCACCGACTGACCTGCCGCCCGCACGCGGTCCGGAAGGGTGGGCCCGGTTGAACGGGCCCGCGCCAGCTTGCGTTTGATGCATCGACCTGACATGTTGGCTTGAGCCGGCGGGGCGTCACATTCGGCGGCCCGGCGCCGGCGCAAGGACGGTTCCCGAATGCCCGAACGACCGTTGCGCATCCTGGTCGTAGAACACGACCCGCCCACTGCCGAGAAGCTCACTGCACTGCTCCGGCAGGCATGGGACACGGCCCCGGAGATCGTTGTCGTTCCCTCGCTGGGCGAGGCGGTACAACGACTGGGCAGGGAGTCCTTTGACGTGGCGCTGGTGGACTTCGCCCTGCCCGACGGAGCGGGACTGGCCAATTTGCCGCTGCTCAAAAACGCCGCCCCGCGCGTACCGCTGGTGGTGGTGGGCGACGCCGACGACGAATCCGTCGCAAGCGAGGCCGTTCACGCAGGTGCACAGGACTACCTGCTCAAGTCGCAGCTGGACATGCGCTGGTTGCGGCGTTCCCTGCGCTACGCCATGGAACGCCATGCGGCAGAAATGGCCCTGTTGGACGCCGAGGCAAGGTACCGGGAGGTGTTCGATCATTTGACCGAGGGGATCTTCCGCACCACGCCGGATGGACGGTATCTCATGGCCAACCGGGCGCTGGCCCGCATCTACGGATACTCAAGCCCGGAGGAATTGATGCGTTCCATCACCGACATCGGCTCCACCCTGTACGTTCAACCCGGGCGGCGGGAGGAGTTCATGCGTCTGATGGAACAACACGACGTGCTGACCAATTTCGAATCACCCGTCTTCCGCCGGGACGGCCGCATCATCTGGATCAGCGAAAACTGCCGGGCTGTGCGCGACGCTTCCGGCAGGTTGCTCTACTACGAAGGCACGGTGCGGGACATCACGGAGCGACGAATCGCCGAGGAACGACTGCGCAATTCCGAGGCGCTGTACCACTCCCTGGTGGAAACGCTGCCCCAAAACATCTTCCGCAAGGACATCCAGGGGCGGTTCACCTTCGCCAACCAGCAATTCTGCCGGACGCTGGGCCGGCCTTTGGAGGCAATCCTGGGCAAAACCGACTTCGATTTCTACCCGCCGGAACTGGCCAGCAAATACCAGCGGGACGATGCCCGGGTCATCGCCACCGGTCAAACGCTCAATCTGGTGGAGGAACATCGGCTGCCCGACGGCCGCACCCTTTACGTCCAGGTGGTCAAAACCCCGCTCCGCGGTGCCCACAACCAGATCATCGGACTGCAGGGCATCTTCTGGGACATCACCGAACAGCGGCTGGCCGAGCAGCGCATCCGCCAGGCCAACGAGGAACTGGCCCGCAGTCAGGCCGAACTCAAACGGAAAAATGCCCAGATGGCCGAAGAACTCCGCATGGCCCGGGAGATCCAGATGAGCCTGCTCCCCCAGCACACCCCGGTGTTCCCGCCCGGGGCAACACCGGAACGGCAGGCGCTGATGTTCACCCAGCGCTACCAGCCCACGGGCGAGGTGGGTGGCGACTTTTACTACGTTTCGGCCCTGTCCGAAACCGAGGCCTCGGTGTTCCTCTGTGATGTTGCGGGGCACGGCGTCCGATCCGCCCTGATCACCGCTGTCATCCGGGCGTTGTTGGAGGAGCTCAAACCGTTGGCACGGGACCCGGGCGCCCTTCTGACGCGGCTGAACCAGGAACTGCTCAACATCCTGCGGCACGCCGATGCCAGCATCCTCACCACAGCCTGTTGCCTGGTCGCGGATGCGGCCACCGGCACCCTGCGCTACGCCAATGCCGGTCATCCCCGACCCTTCCACGTGCAACGGGCGGCCGGGGAGGTCCGTCCCCTGCCCCGGGCCACACCGCGTCCGCAACCGGCGCTCGGGCTTGTCGAAACGGCGACCTACCAAAACGCGGAAGTGACCCTTCAACCTTCCGACCTGGTAATGTTGTACACCGACGGCCTTTACGAGGTGCACAACGCAGCCCAGGAACTCTACTCCACCGAACAGTTGGAGGCCGCCGTCCGCGCCCGGTTGCAGGAACCCACGCCGGAGCTCTTCGACCATCTACTGGCCGAGGTGCGGACCTTTGCGGAAAAGCAGGAGTTCGAAGACGACGTCTGCCTCCTGGGCGTGGACTTCATCCAATACCTGTCCCTACGCTGACCCCGCCCGCCAGCCCCCTCGACAACCCGAACCGCCCGGCCTATCGTTCCCTCGATGAACCATCCAGTTGCATCCACGGAAAAGGTGCAGCCGGCACCGGACGTGTCGGATCGCCCGGCTCCGGAAACGGATCCGGGCTGGTTGGTCGTCTGCTGGAACGACCCGGTCAACTACATGGACTACGTGACCCATGTCTTTCAGGTGGTGTTCGGGTGGCCCCGATCCAAGGCCGAGTACCACATGCTCCAGGTTCATCACCAGGGCCGGAGCGTGCTCACCCGGGAAACGCTGGAGAAGGCCGAACATTACGTCCACCAGCTGCAGAGTTACAACCTCCACGCCACCCTGGAACGCGCCGAATGAAACTCATCGAGGCCGGTGACAACCAGCTCAGTTTTTATCTGACACCCACCGAACGGGCGGTGTTGTTGGAATTGCTCGAGGCGTATCCGTGTGTCCCGCCGGCTCATGCGCGGTTCCAGGCGGTTTCACAGGGCGTTGACGAATCGGCCGAGATCCAACAGCTGCTGGAAGAGGCCCTGGCGGAGCGGCGCGACGCCCTGCGGCGCCAGATTCGGCAATGGATTCGCAGCCCTGAAACCCTGCAGCGACACGGACACGGCTGGAAGCTCCAGATGCGGCCGGGGGAGTGGGAAACCCTGCTCCAGGTGCTCAACGACGTCCGCGTTGGCAGTTGGATCTCTCTGGGCAGCCCCGACCCCCTGCCGGAAGAACTGCCCAAGGACCCCGAGCGCGCCCGTGCAATGGCCACCATGGAACTGGCCGGTTGGTTTGAAATGAGCCTGCTGGAACAGTTGCGAAATCATTCCCCGGGCTCGTAACCGCCATTCGCGAGGCACCATGCGCGCCTGGCCGGTCCTGCCAGCTTTGCTCGGTCAACGTCTCTGGTTCCCCGATCCCAGGTTGGCCGATGCCGAGGGTTTGGTGGCCATTGGCGGTGACTTTTCACCCCAACGACTGCTGCTGGCCTACCGGTCAGGGATCTTTCCCTGGACCGATAACCCCATCACCTGGTGGTCACCGGATCCGCGGGCGATCTTTGAGTTTGACCGGGTCCACATCCCGCGCAGCTTGCGCCGGCTCCTCCGAAAGAACCCGTTCACCATCACGCGCGACCGGGCCTTCCGCCAGGTCATGGAAGGTTGCGCCCAACCGGCACCCGGTCGGGAGGAAAGCTGGGTCACCCCGGCTTTCATCATGGCCTACACGCGCCTGCACGAGCTCGGTCATGCCCACAGTGTGGAAGTGTGGCAGAATGGCGAGCTGGTCGGCGGCGTCTACGGGGTGGCCATTGGCGGATTCTTCGCCGGTGAATCCATGTTCCACCGGGTCCGGGACGCTTCCAAGGTGGCTCTCATTCATCTGCTCCAGCACTTGCGAGAACGGGGTTTTGTACTGTTTGACACCCAGATGGCAACGCCCGTCACCCGGTTGCTCGGCGCCGTTGAAATTCCACGGGAGGAATACCTGAGGCGTCTGGCCGACGCCCTGCGGAAGGATTGCCGGTTCTGACGTCTCCCGTCCGCATGCCCCCTTGCATCAGAGCGGTCGGCCCGGCCACGACAGCGTCCCCAAAAAGCAAACGGGCCGTTCCACCCCTTGGAACGGCCCGTGCCGCCGGGTAACCTTTTCCCGGCGACCAACCCTGCTTCCCTACCCTCGCCTGCGTGACCAAAGCCAGAATCCGCCCCAGAGGAACAGTCCCAAAGCCCCCGGCTCGGGCACCACATACAGCCGCACGTTGTCGAAGTAAAAATTGACCGGCATGTCAGAGGGCGAATTGGCGCCCGCCCACAACTGGAACCACGTATCGCCGGGTTCCCATCCCAGCCAGGAGAACGGCTGGTCGATGTGCAGCGTGTACAGGGTGCTGTCGTTGGCATTATGCCAACCGGTCACTGTGAACTGGTTCTCCCGCTGCGTCCAACCGTTGGGACCATCGCTGTTGCCCACGATGGTCAGCTGAAACCAACCCGATACATCAGGCGGGAAACTGCCCCCGTCCACCATCACATCGAAGCTGATGCGGGCCAGATCGCCATAATTGGCCAGCTCCTGCATGGCCAACTGTTGGTTGTCCACACCCCCGCCCGGGCCCCACGAAAACTCCTTGATCAGCCGGTTCTGCCACCCACCCGCCGTGTGGTTTTGCTGGATCGTGGCTCCCCCGGCCCAGCCGGCCGGTGCGTTCGGGCGCCAGACCACATTTTGGAAGCCCTCCACCCCGGAGTCAAAGGTGTACAACAACTGCGGTTGCGCCTGCAGCGTCCACGCTGCCGTGCAGAGACCGGCCCAGATCCAGAATCGCGTTTTCATGGTTTTTGCACGCCTACAGGGTTGCCTCACACGCCTACGATGTATGGCCCTACTTTGACCCGGCATTAGGCAACCGTCATGTCATGAAAACATATGACAGGGCCTCACCCGGGAAGCTTGCGCAGCCGCCGAACGGTCTCCATACATGCCCGTGCCGAGTGGTAGGGCCCCTTCCATTCGCTCAGTTTGGGCAACGACCGGTCGGGTTCGCCCCGCTCACTCACCCGCCAGAACCAATCGCCGTGAACACGATCCGCGACCCGGGTCAGGATGAAATCCCACACCGCGCGGGCCGCTTTCAGAAACTCCTCGCGGCGGCTCAGTTCCCATGCGTGCAAAAAGCCCACCAACGCCTCGGCCTGCACCCACCAATCGCGGTGGGGCCCGATGACCCTTCCATCCCTGCCCTCGTAGGCGACCCCGCCGTCCGACCCCACAGCCTCCTTCAGCACGGCCTCGGCGATCCGAACGGCCACGCGTTCCAGGCGCTGTTTGAGGTCGGCATCGCCCAACGCATCCGCCGCCTCGCAGAGAAGCCACGCCGCCTCGATGTCGTGTCCGTACGTGTATGTGTTTTCGCCCAGTGGCCGCCAGTCAGCCGAGAAATAGGGCCGCAAATGGTGGGTTTGCCCATCCAGGATCTTGTCGAGGAACAACGTCAGCAACTCCCTGACCCGGCGGCCCAGCCCGTCGTCGGGCCGGGCTCGATACAGCGTGGCCCATGCTTCAAGGACATGCAGATGCGTGTTCATGGATTTCACCGCGCCGACCTCGGTACCGCCCACCAGCGACGGTGCAGGGCGCGACCAGTCGCGCACGAAGGCTTCACGGTACCCACCGTGCTCCTCGTCATGGGCATGGGCCTCCACCGTTCGATACCATTGCCGGGCACGTTCCAGCACCGCCGGATCCCCAAACGCCAGATGATACTGAGCCAGCGAGTACACTCCGAACGCCTGGCCGTAAACCTGTTTGGTGTCGTTCCGCACCTGACCGGCGCGATCCACATGCCAGAAACCGCCCCCATGCTCTGCATCCCAAAACCGGCCCCGAACCCATTCAAGGGCACGGTCGGCCAACGTGTGAAACTCCGCCTCGGGTCGGAGGTCCGTCACCGCGGCAAACGTCCAGAGAATCCGCGTGTTCAGCACCAGGCCACGCGGGCGCGCAGGGTCGGGCTGGCCCGTGTCCGACAACCAGCCGTGGAACCCGCCCTGATCCCGGTCCACGGCCGGTCCGCTCCAAAACGGCAGGATATGGCGGAAGAGGTGTCGCTCCACCTCCTCGGCCCACTGGATTCGCTCCTTTTCGTTCATGGATTACCCTTCGGCCCGACCGGTCCGACCGGGCGCCTCTCGCATGCGTCCACGGCAGCCTCCAGAAGTCGCGCCGTCAAGTCCGGACACGCGGCCCAACATCCGGCGACCCGGACGGGGCCGGCTTTCCCATTGCCGGGGAACGGCGGCTTTTGCAGTCTGATTCCACCGGACCATGATGCAGGGAAGCGAACTCGAGACGCTGCGACAGGTGGCCCGACAGTTTCGGGTCTGCGGCGAGCTGGTTCAGGTCGAACCCGTGGGCATCGGCCACATCAACCGGACCTACACGGCCACCTACGCCGACAACGGCCGCCGGACCCGTTACGTGCACCAGCGGATCAACCGCAACGTTTTCCGCAATCCACGGGCCCTGATGGAGAACCTCGAGCGGGTCTGCCGACACCTGCAGAACAAGCTGCAGGAACGGGGCGAACCGGATCCGGGCCGGCGTTGTTTGACCCTGGTGCCGACGCACGACGGCGCGTCCTACTGGGTGGATGCCGAGGGTGAGTTCTGGCGAACCTATGTCTGCATCGAAGGCGTCCGTTCCTGCGAGGCCGTCAGCAGACCTGAACAGGCCTGGGAAGTGGGACGGGCCTTCGGCGAGTTCCAGGCCCTGTTGGCCGATCTTCCCGGACCCCGGCTCCACGATACCATCCCGGACTTCCATCACACCCGCAAGCGGTTCGAGGCCTTTTGTCGGGCCCTCGAACGCGACCCGGTGAATCGCGCCCGACACGCACGGCGCGAAATCGAATTCGCTCTGGCCCACGAACCGCTCGCCGGCGTGGTGCTGGATGCCCTTGAACAGGGCCGGATCCCGGAACGCATCACCCACAACGACACCAAAATCAACAACGTGCTCCTGGACGAACAAACCCATCGCGCCGTGGCGGTGGTGGATCTGGACACGGTCATGACCGGTTCCGTGCTGTACGACTTTGGCGACATGGTCCGCACCGCCACAAGCCCCACGCCGGAGGATGAACGCGACCTGACGCGCGTCCGGGTTCAGCTGCCGTTCTTTGAGAAACTGGTGGAGGGCTACCTCTCCACCGCAGGTTCGTTTCTCACGCCTGCCGAACGCAATCTTTTGGTGGCTTCTGGTAAACTGATCACCTTCGAAACGGGCCTGCGGTTCCTCACCGACTACCTCCTGGGCGACACTTATTTCAGGGTCCATCGCCCCGACCACAACCTCGACCGCTGCCGGGCGCAGTTCCAACTGTTGGCCTCGCTCGAAGCCGGGGAGGAGGCGCTCCAAGCCATCGTCCGTCGCATGGACAACCTCCTTCCGGTGCACCGGCCGTAGTCCTCAGCGGACGTGGCACCCGCGGGCGCCCAACAGCGCGGCAGGGAGGCTCAATTCCCGTTGTCCGTCGTCTCCGACCCGGGCCAGCGCACCGTCACCTCCGTGCCCTCCCCGGGCCGGCTTTCCAATAGTAGCCCGCCTCCGTGAACCTCGGCCAGGCGCCGGCAAATCGTCAGCCCCAACCCCAAACCCTGCTGCTCCCGTACCTTGCGATTGAACTGCACGTAGGCGCCAATACGGGAAATCTGCTCCGGACTCATCCCGCAACCACGATCTCGCACCCGCAAAAAAATCCCCTGCGAGTCCCGGCCCAGCTGGACCACCACGGGAGTGCCGCCGGTCGAAAATTTCACCGCGTTGCCGGTCAGTTCCTCCACGAGGCGGGCCAGGTACTCCTCAGCCATGGGAACGGTCACCGATTCCAGCTGAAGTTGCAGATCCGACCCACGACCCGCCTGGGCCGCCACCTCGCGCGCCCGCGCCTCCACAACGTCACGTGCATGCGGCGTCCGCTTTTCCCGCAACGCCTGAATCCGGGCGGGATCGGTCCCCAGCAGCTCCAACTGGGCGTAAATGAGGAAGTTCTCGACCAGGCGCACCAAACGGCGGCCCGACTCGAGAATCACCTGGCCCATTTCCGCAACCTCCTCGGGCTGCAGCGACGCCGCGTCCGTCGCCAGCAGCTCTGCATACGCCAGGATGCCGTTCAGGGGTGTGCGCAGCTCGTGCGGCAGGGCCAGGCTGATGCTGTCCCGCAAATCCGCCAGTTTACGCTCCGCCGCTTCCCGGATCTGCTGGGCCTTTCGCAGGCGGGCCTCCACGGCCGCGTGGAGTTGTTCCGGTGTGAAAGGCTTGGGAAGATAATCATCGGCGCCCAGCTCCATCCCATGGCGCATCCCGGCCGGGTCGGCATACCCGGTCATGAGGATGAAGGGGATGGCGGCCGTGGCCGGGTCATCGCGCAGCGCCGCCAGGGTCAGGTACCCGTTCATGTGCTGCATGTTGATATCGCACAGGATCAGGTCGGGATGCTGTTGCCGCGCCAGTTCCACCCCTTCCCGGCCGTCCGGCGCCTCAATGACCACATAACCCCGGCGGGTAAGCACGGCGTTGACCATCTCCCGCAACCCGGGTTCGTCGTCAATGACCAGAATCTTTTTCATCCTCCTGTCGCCACCGGGCCGAGCGCCTCTCGCAAATCCGATCTCCGCCGTTTGGGAACCGGCCCCAACCACCCTGCTCAACCACAGCGCTCATCAACTTAATCTGATCGGCGGCATTCCAGCAACCTCGGGACTCCTTCCAGTGGCGTTCGGGTTGCGCCCACTCGATCCGGCCGGCCGCCCAACCCGCGCCTTACAGTTCCCTGTATCGGCTCCATCGGCGGGTTTCCCAAGTCCGGGTTTCGCCGGAAACGTTCATCACCACGCGGGCCGCCGCTCCGGCTGTCGAATCAACAAGCCGGAGCCCCGCCTCAGGTCCCAGGACACTGACCGCGGTGGACAACGCGTCGGCCGTCATACCGCGCGACGCAATAACGAACACCAGCGCGTGGTTGGTCAAACCCACGCCGGTCCGCGGATCCACAATGTGCGAGTAACGGACCCCGTTGATCTCAACGAATTGGAAAAGGTCTCCGGACGTGGCCAATGCGCACCGTTTGAGCAGCACGTGTGAGGGTTCGGCCTCCGGCAAGGTTTCCCAACCCATCAATCGCACCCGCCACGCCGACCGCCCCGGCGGCGGATCCCCCACCGCCAAATCGCCACCCGCCTGCACCATCGCCCGCGTCAAGCCACGCCGCCGCAACACCGCCAGCGCCTCGTCCATCACATAACCCTTGGCCACACCTCCAAGGTCCAGGCGCATGCCCGACCGCCGCAGGCGGACCCGCCGACCCTCCGGATCCAGCTCCAACAGCCGCCAGTTCACCGCTGCCAACGCACGCTGCAGTCGGTCGGGATCGGGCAGCTCCCGTTGACGCCGCGCACGCCGCCAGAGCTGAACCACAGGACCCACCGTCACGTCAAATGCACCCCCGCTCAAGGCCGCCATCTTCTGCCCGTGCTCCAGGACCTCCCACAGCTCCCGGCTCACCGGCACCCACCGGCCCGTCCCCGCGGTGCGATTCAACCGGCTCAACTCGCTCTCCTCCTCATAGTCACTCAGCACATTGTTGAGCTGTTCCACCCGCTCAAACACCGCCGCGGCCGCATCTTCCGCATCCCTCCGCGTCGGGGCGTAGATCACCAGCCGAAACTCCATCCCCATCTGCGGTCGGGCGAACTCATACCGGGACCCCACCGGGACGGCGTTCGAATCCGTCGCACAGCCCGCCAGCCAACCCATGCACACGGCTAGCCATGCCAGAACCAGCGCGGCCAAAACCGGTGGGACAACACCTCTGCGTCGTCGCCTCACAACGTCAATCACGAGTCCAGTTTCCAGGAACGGTGAGCGCGGCACAATCCCGCGCAACCCACGCATCCGACCAGCATGGCGATGTCAGCCGCCCGAAGCACCTCCACCGTGGTTTCGACCTTTTCAGCGCCCGCACCGGCCCCAAAACCGCCCGGCCACGGACCCGACCCGGCCGCGGACGGAAAAGAAAACAAGGGCGGCAGGCCTGAAACGAGGAGTTTTCCGGCCTGCCGCCCCGTCCCACGAGCAACGTCGAGCCGTTCCCGTCGTCCTCACCGGGAACCACCACCGGTTCGCTTGCGGCCGTTTTGGATTGTTGGCAGTGATCCCGGCGCCCTTCGGGACACGGGCAAACCGCCCGACGCGGTTGGTTGAGGACAAAGTCAGGTCAAAGAACCACTCAACCAAACAGTTGGCACTCCAGCCAGCTGTGGGGCACCAGGCCCCGGGGGCTGGGGCCTTGTGCCTTGGCCGACGCGCCTGCATCCCTACCCCGCGCACTGTCACCGGCGCTTCAGCCTGCCACCTCGGTCCGCCGGCTCGGAGCCTGTGCGCCGAGGATCAGTCTGCCACCTCTTTAACGGGCTCGGGTCCACCTGTCATGTGGCATGAATTGGGGACACGCTTCCCGGGGGCCCACACCGGGCGCTTCCAGGCCCGGAATGCGTTCCCTGCGCCCGACCGGGAGCAGGCTTCACACCCAAAACCTCCGAGCAGAATCGTCCGTTTCCTCCCATATCGGCCCCCGCGCATCTCGGCCCGTGTGAAACTCCACCGTTGCTTCCCGGCCTTCGGTTGGCACAAACTTCCGCCCCTGTATGAGCAACGTGCGCAAGCTCTATCCGTTCCACCTCATTGAACCCAAGTGGCAACGGATTTGGGAGGAGACGGGCGTGTTTCGAGCCTTCAACCCGGGGGACGAAATCCCGGCACAGCACCCGTTCGCCCGTCGTCATGGTTTATCCGGAAGGGCGGATGGGGCCCGGTTGCCCCGGAAGTATTACATCCTGGACATGTTCCCCTACCCGTCGGGCGCCGGACTCCACGTGGGGCACCCCGAAGGCTACACCGCCACCGACATTCTCGCACGATACCAACGGGCCCGCGGCTTGCACGTGTTGCATCCCATGGGCTGGGACGCCTTCGGCCTGCCCGCCGAACAGTACGCCATCAAAACCGGTCAGCACCCGCGCATCACCACCGAACGCAACATCGCCACCTTCCGCCGCCAGATCAAAAGCCTCGGTTTCAGTTACGACTGGACGCGTGAGGTGGACACCACCGATCCGCGCTATTTCCGGTGGACCCAGTGGATCTTCCTCCAGCTTTACAACTCCTGGTTCAACCCCGAAACCCGCAAGGCCGAGCCGATCGAAACCCTCCCCTATCCGCCCGAACTGCAGGTGCCCCCGGGCACCCGGCCCGATCCGGAACTGGAAGCGCGCCGCCGCGCATGGCGCGATGCGCATCGGCTGGCCTACGTGGCCGAAGCGCCCGTCTGGTGGTGCCCCGCCCTCGGCACCGTCCTGGCCAATGAGGAGGTCGTCAATGGACGCAGCGAAGTCGGCGGTCATCCGGTGGTCCGCCGCCCCATGCGCCAGTGGATGCTCCGCATCACCGCCTATGCCGACCGACTCCTGCAAGATTTGGATCTGATCGACTGGAGCCCTTCGCTCAAGGAAATGCAACGCAACTGGATCGGCCGGAGCGAGGGCGCCGAGGTCGTGTTCACCATTGACGATCCATCGCTGTCACCGGAAGAGCGTCGTCTCCGCGTGTTCACCACCCGCCCCGACACCCTCTTCGGTGCCACCTACATGGTGCTGGCCCCGGAGCATCCCCTCGTGCCAAAGATCACCCGACCGGAACAACGTGCCGCCGTGGAAGCCTACCAGGCCGAGGTCCAGCGAAAATCCGACCTCGAACGCACCGAGCTGGCCCGGGAAAAAACCGGCGTCTTTACCGGCGCATATGCCATCAACCCCGTCAACGGCCGTCGCATTCCGATTTGGATCGCCGATTATGTCCTCCTGAGCTATGGCACCGGCGCCATCATGGCCGTGCCGGCTCATGACACGCGCGACCTCGAATTCGCCGAGAAATTCAAGCTGCCGATCGTCCAGGTGGTACAACCCCCGGACCCGACCATCCCCTGGCGTGGGTTTGTGGGCGACGGCATCGCAGTCAACTCCACCGGACCCGACCTTTCCCTGGACGGCTTGCCCACCCCCCGGGCCAAGGAACGCGTCATTCAATGGCTCGAAGCCCGCGGGTTGGGCCGTCGCACCGTCCAATACAAGCTCCGCGACTGGTTGTTCAGCCGCCAACGATACTGGGGCGAGCCGTTCCCCATCATCTGGCGCCGGGATCCGCGCGGCGAGTGGTACCACGAGGCCGTACCGGAGTCGGAACTACCCGTCCTGCCTCCCGAACTGGACGACTACAAACCCACGCCGGACGGTCAGCCACCGTTGGCCCGCGCCCGTGACTGGGTGGAACTTCCCGACGGCAGTCGCCGCGAGACCAACACCATGCCCCAATGGGCGGGCAGCTGCTGGTATTATCTCCGGTATCTGGACCCACGCAACGACACCCGCTTTGTGGATCCCAGGGCCGAACGATACTGGATGGGCACCGATCCCGCAGAAGGCCGCACCCGGGGCGTGGACCTCTACGTGGGTGGCACCGAACACGCCGTGCTGCACCTCCTCTACGCCCGGTTTTGGCACAAGGTCCTCTACGACCTCGGCCACGTCTCCACGCCGGAACCCTTCTACAAGCTCGTCAACCAGGGCCTGATCCTTGGCGAAGACGGCCAGAAGATGTCGAAGTCACGCGGAAACGTGGTCAATCCGGACGACATCCTTGCCCAATACGGGGCCGATTCATTCCGGTTATATGAAATGTTCATGGGCCCTCTGCAGGACACCAAGCCCTGGAGCACCCGCGGCGTCGAAGGGGTGTACCGGTTCCTGGGCCGCGTGTGGCGCCTGTTCATTGACGAGGCCGCCGAAACCGAGTTCGAACAGAAGCTCTCCGTCACACCGCGGGACCGGCAGGAAACGTTGTTGGACCTGCTCCGCCTCCACCCTGCCATCCGGGACGTCGAACCGGACCCGGCCCAAAACAAGGCGTTGCATGCCTGCATCAAAAAAGTCACCGAGGACCTCGAAGCACTGCGCTTCAACACCGCCATCTCGGCCATGATGATCTTCGTCAATCAGGCCACGGACTGGCAGGTCCGGCCCGCCCGGGTCTTGCGCGCCTTCCTGCAACTGTTGGCCCCCTTCGCGCCGCACCTGGCGGAGGAGCTCTGGGCCCTGTGGCACCGGACCTTCGCCCCGAACCTCCAGCCGGTCCCGTGCCTGACCTATGAGCCCTGGCCCACGTGGGACCCGGCCCTGCTGGTGGAAGAAACCGTCGAGATTGTTGTCCAGGTCAACGGCCGCGTCCGGGATGTGCTCCGGTTGCCGCGCGATCTTGATCGCGAGGGATTGGAAAAGGCCGCACTCGCCTCGGAAAAGGTCCGGGCCCAGCTGGCCGGCAAAACCATCCGGAAGATCATCGTGGTACCGGGCCGGCTGGTGAACATTGCAGCCGGCTGAGTCCTCGGCTATCGTTGAAGCCATGGGGTTCCTGACCCGCCGCGAACAAAAGGTCCTGTGCGTGGTGATCGGATTGTTGCTGGTGGGTTGGGCCGTCCGCACCTGGCGCCTCAGTCAGGTGCCGACCGAACCGGTGGCGGTTCAAACCACCCCGGAATGAGTCGTATGCGCGAACCAACGCTCGAACAGGCTCTGGACCAGATTCTGGCCTCGGACCCGCGATATCCGCGGGACGCTTACCATTTCGTTCGTGAAGCGCTGGAGTATACCCAGCGCATGGTCAGCCGCGGCCAGCGCGGCCGACTCCGCCATGTCACCGGCCAGGAATTGCTGGAGGGCATCCGGGCCTACGCCCTCGAACAATTCGGCCCCATGGCCCTCACCGTCTTCGAGGAATGGAACATCCGATCCTGCCGCGACTTCGGCGAAATCGTGTTCAACATGGTCGACGCCGGAATCCTGGCCAAAACCGAACAGGACAGTCGGGCCGATTTCGAACACGGCTACGACTTCGAGGAGGCTTTCCGGAAACCTTTCCTGCCCCCGAGCAAACAGGCCGCGTGGGAAAGGGAAAAGGCCCGAAACAAAGCCGCGTCGGCCGGGCATTGAGCGCCTCTTGCGCCGCGTTCGCATGGCAAAACTCCGCTTCACCGGCCGACTCCCGCAGACCCGGAACCACCGGGGATCCATGTCCCGAGGGGGACCCGCCGCCGGCCTGAATTGCCTTCTGTTCACCCATCCGTGAAAAGCACCGTGAAACGTACCTCCCAGCGATCTTCCCGAGTCACTGCAACCCGCATGCCCCGCGTGGCCACCCCTGCCTCCCAGCCCGCAGCCGAATGGACTCATGTCCCCCCGGACGTTCACCTCACCCACCTGGAAAACGGCCTGGTCATCATTGTTCGCCAGGATCGCAGTGCCCCGGTCGTTTCGGCGCAGGCGTGGTGCATGTCCGGCAGCGTCCACGAGGGACGCTGGCTCGGCGCCGGCCTTTCCCACCTGCTCGAGCACATGCTCTTCAAAGGCACCCGCACCCGCCCCGCCTCCCGAATCGATCAGGAGGTCCAGGAAGCCGGAGGTTACATCAACGCCTACACCTCCTTCGACCGCACCGTCTTTTACATCGACGTCCCCTCCACCGGAGCCCGGGTGGCCGTCGACATCCTCTGCGACATCATGCAAAACGCCACCCTCCCCGCCGACGAGCTGGCCAAGGAACAGGACGTCATCCGGCGCGAAATGGACATGTGCCATGACGATCCCCATCGGCGGTCGAGCCAGCGTTTGTTCGAAGTCGCCTACACGCGAAGCCCGCTCCGCTACACCGTCATCGGCTATCCCGACCTCTTCAACGCGGTCCGCCGCGAGGACGTGGTCGCTTATTACCGCGAAAAATACGTCCCCAACAACATCTTCTACGTCGTTGTGGGCGATGTGGACCCTGAGGCCGTCGTCCGGCAGATCCGCGACGCCTATGCGCAAACACCGGCTCGTCCCCTGCCTCCCGAGGTCCTGCCCGAGGAACCCCGGCAGACCGCGCCCCGGGAAATCCTCGAAGAAACCACCACCGAGCTCGGCCATCTCCACATCGCATGGCACATCCCTGACGCGCGCCACCCCGACCTGCCCGCGCTCGAGGTCCTCGCCACCATCCTGGGGCAGGGCCGCAGCTCGCGCCTGTTCCAACAGGTCCGCGAAAAGCTGCGCCTGGTCACCAGCGTGGACGCATGGACCTACACCACCAGCCTGCCCGGCCTGTTCGGCATCAGCGCCATCATGGAACCCGATCGCCTTCATGCCGCGCGTCAGGCGCTGCTCGACGAGGTCCGGCGCCTCCAGGACCGCCTCATCCCGGAGGCCGAACTCCAGAAGGCCATCAAACAATGCACCACCGCCCTGCTCAGCAGCCGCAAAACCATGGCCGGCCAGGCCCAGGACCTCGGCGGCTGCTGGTTGCTGGCCAGCGACCTGGCCTTCTCCCAACGCTATCTGGAGGCCATCCGGCGCCTGACCCCCGAACAGCTTCGCGAGGTCGCCCGGACCTACCTGGTCCCCGAAAACCGCACCCTGTACGGACTCTGGCCCAAAGGGCGGCTCCCCCAGAACCCGCGGGTCGCCGCCGCACACGTCTCTCGCCCGATCCAAAAAATTGAACTGCCCGGCGGCCTCCGGCTGCTCGTCAAAGAGGATCATCGGCTGCCTTTCGTGGAAATCCGGGCCGTGTTCCGTGGCGGTGTACTGGCCGAAACCCCGGAAACCAACGGCCTCACCGCCCTCACCGCCCGGCTCCTGCTCAAGGGCACCAAACGCCGCTCGGGCGAGGCCGTCGCACGCACCATCGAGTCCGTCGGCGGTTACCTCGACAGCTACGGCGGCAACAACAGCTTCGGTCTCAGCGCCGAGGTCCTCCACGAAGACCTCGACCTCGGACTTGAATTACTGGCGGAGATCCTGCAACAACCCGCCTTCCCCGTATCCGCCCTGGAACACGAACGCGAGGTGCTCCTGACCAAACTCCGCGCCCGCAAGGACGACCTCCTGACCCGTGCCTTCCTGGCCATGCGGCGGGCCATGTTTGGAACCCGGGGCTACGGTCTGGACACCCTCGGCAATGAAACCAGCCTGCCCGCGCTCGATGTGGAGGCCGTACGCACCTTTCATCACCGCTGGACTGTCCCCCGGAACTGCGTGCTGGCCCTCTTCGGCCACGTGCAGGCGGACGCCGCCGCAGCCGCCGTCCAAAAGTGGCTCAACCGATGGAACGGCACCTCACAGCCGCCCTCCCTGTCCGGCCCCGAGCCCCGCTGCCCCGACCGGCCGGAACGGGTTCGCGAAACCCATGACAAACGTCAGGCTGTCCTGGTCATGGGCTGGCCCGGCGTACGGTTGGACAGCCCGGACCGTTTCGCCCTCGAGGTGATCGAGGAACTCTGCAGCGACCTCGGATCCAGGCTGTTCCTTCGCGTCCGCGAGAAACTCGGACTCGCCTACTACGTCGGCGCCCAGAACTTCATGGGCCTGGCACCCGGCTACTTTGCCTTCTACGCCGGAACCGAACCCTCCAAAGTGGCACGCGTCGAAAAGGAGTTCCGCGAAGAAGCCCGGATCCTCCAAACCCGCGGCGTCACCGCCGCCGAACTCCAACGCGCCAAGTCCAAACTGCTCGGCCAAAAGAAAATCGCTCGACAAGAACTCGGCAGCCTCGCCCAGCAAACCGCCCTGGACGAATTGTACGGGCTGGGCTACGAGAACTTCGACGCCGAAGACGCCCGGATTGAAGCGGTTACGCTCGAAGACATCCGGTCCGTCGCCAACCGCTACCTCAACCCGGACCGCTACATCCTGGCCGTGGTGGAACCCGAATCCGGACGCCGATCCCGCGGACGTGGGACCTGAACTCCCGACCCTTTCAAGGCCCACTCCGGGTTCGATAAAACCTGCGCGGCCCGGAAATCGGGACCGTGACCTCCTGCCGCCCCGCTTCACCAACGGTCACGGTGCCCACCACCAACCACGTGGAAAGGTCCGACGAAGCCTCGATCTCATACACCGTCTGCGGACGCCCGGTCACCATCAACACCAGCCCCCCACCCTCGAACCGTAACACCTGCAGATAGGGCCTTGGGGAGCCCTCCCCCAACTCCACAGCCGCCACGGAAACCGTGGTCGCTGCATTCGACCCCGGCGGTGAATACACCCGCCACACCGACTCACTCAGATTGGCCACGTACAGATTCCCCACGGCATCCCAATCCACGTCCGTGTACTGCTGATCCGCGCCGGGCAACGTCGTCACCCAGGCACCCGTAACCGCATCAAGAACAATGACCCGGCCACCCACAAAGAATCCGCCCGACACAGCCCCGCGAAATGCCACGGCCACGTACCGACCGGTCGGATCCACCGCCACCGACGTCGCGCCTCGCAGCAGGTCCAGTCCACTGCCCATGGCCCAGAGCCCCTGCTCCAACGGCGCAGCTTGATTCGTCCATGCAGGAAAGGCCACCACCCGCGGGGCGGCATCCCCGGCGGCCGTGCGCGACTGGATCACAAACAACCCTCCCCCCGGACCCACGGCCACGTCCCAGGGCGCTACCGTCAAATCCGATCCAGCGCCCGCACGCACCACCAGACGTCCCTGGTCACCCGCCATAGCAGTACCATCCGGGTTCAACACCCACAGATACACACCCGGGTCCGAGGCCACCGCACTCTGGGCCATCCACAAACCCGGCCCGGCCGGACCCTCGCCAACCGCGAAACCGGTCATCACCGTACCGGTTGCAGGACGCTGGTCTGGTCCCCAGGCCCGACGGACGCTGGCGGCCGCCGCCGTGGGGTCCATGACCAGGAGTTCCTGACGGGTCCGATCCAACACGTAAACCCGATCCCCCGTCGCCACCTCCAGCTCCGCCGGACTCGCACCGTCCCCCAGCCAGGACCGACCGGCATCGCTCCAGCTCCCCTCCTCCACCTCCGAACCATCCGCATGAAACTTCAAAATCCCCGGCCGATCCCCCGGCAGAAACTCGGCATTGGGCCCCGGCACCCCGTTGGCCACCAAAACCCGACCGTAGTACGGACTGGCAGAGTCCCGAACCACCGCGATGCCGGTCGGCGCATACACGTACTGGCCCGGGGCAAAGTCATCGCTGATTTGCGCCCAATCTTGGAAACCCTGCGCCGCCGCCGTGATCCGAACGCGGTAAGGACCACAGCACACCGGCGTACCCGCTGCATCCCGACCGTCCCAAATCACCTCGTTTTCGCCCCTCAGAGCCCCCGGGTCACCGGCCTTCACCGTCAGGGTTCGGACCACCTGCGTCCCGTCCCAGACTTCAATTTCCACACCTGCCGTCGCCGGCTCATTCAAAATGTAACGGATCGCCACACCGCCACCCGCGCCATCGGGCCGTTTCTCCAGCCGAACGTGCGTCGCGTAGACCCGCGCCTGAGCCTCCGACACCCAGCCGGCCCCCACCACCTGCAACAGCCAGACCATCCAAACCCGGCCACACCACCACGACAGCCTCCGCTTGCCCCCACAACCCCGATGCCAGCCTTCCAACAGCCCGGTTTCCGCACCCATGTGCCTTCTCCTCGGTTGCATGGTTCTGTCGTCGCAGCGTCCGGCCACCGTTGGCCGGGACCGAACGGACTGCCCGACAGTAGTGACGGGTCACCTCCTGCGCAAGAACGACATCCTCACGGCGCCGCGGCCGCGTCCCGCGCTCCGCGCCAGAGCGGCCCCTCGCCACTTGCCTCATCGGCCACACTCTCACTACGGTATGGGGCATGCGGATTCTGTCCGGTATCCAGCCCTCGGGCGCTCTGCACCTGGGCAACTACTTCGGAATGATGAAACCTGCGATCGAACTCCAGTCGCAGGGTGAGGCCTACTATTTCATCGCGGATTACCATTCCATGACCTCCCTGTTCGATCCGGAGGCCCGCCGCCGTTACACGCTCGAGGTGGCACTGGACTTTCTGGCCTGCGGACTCGACCCCCGGCGCGCCGTCTTCTTCCGGCAGTCCGACGTGCCCGAGGTCTGCGAACTGACCTGGTTGCTCGGCACCGTGACCCCCATGGGGCTGCTCGAACGCTGCCACAGCTACAAGGACAAAATCGCCAAGGGAATCTCCCCCAACTTCGGCCTCTTTGCCTACCCCGTGCTCATGGCCGCCGACATTCTGATCTACGACTCCAATCTCGTGCCCGTCGGGCAGGACCAAAAACAGCACGTCGAGGTCACCCGGGACATCGCCGCCAAGTTCAACGACACCTACGGGCCCACCTTCGTCATCCCCGAGCCGCTCATCCGGGCCGAGGTCGCCAAGGTCCCGGGCATCGACGGTGAAAAAATGAGCAAGAGCTACGGCAACACGATCGAAATCTTCGGCGACGAAAACGTGCTCCGCAAAAAGATCATGAGCATCAAAATGGACAGCCGCACGCCGGAGGAGCCCAAGCCCGATGCCGATCGCAACCTCGCCATCCAACTCATGAAGCTGGTGGCACCGCCCGAGGAAGCCCAACGCTACGAGGAACGTCTCCGCGCCGGCGGTCTTGGCTACGCCGAACTCAAACGGGCCCTGTTCGGCTTTTACTGGGAGTACTTCGCCCCGGCTCGCAAAAAGCGTGCCGAACTGGCGGCCAACCTCGACTACGTCGAGCAGGTGCTGCGGGAAGGCGCGGCCAGGGCCAGGGCCAAGGCCCGCGAGGTCCTCGATCGCGCCCGCCGGGCCTGCGGCCTTTCCTGAAAACCCCGCACCCTCCGCATCACCCATGCAGGATCTGATCGCCAAAGCGGCCACCCTCTTGGAGGCCCTGCCCTATATCCAAAAGTACAGCGGCGCCACCTTCGTCGTGAAATACGGGGGCTCCTTCATGGACTCGCCCGACCCGACCGTGCGAACCAGCGTGGCCCGCGACATCGTCTTCCTCGAAGCCGTGGAGATCAATCCCGTGGTCGTCCATGGCGGTGGCAAGGCCATCAGCCGTGCCATGGAACGAGCCGGCCTGACCCCGAAGTTCATCCAGGGCCAGCGCCTCACCGACGAAGCCACCGCGGCCATCGTGGATGAAGTGCTGTCCCGCCAAATCAATCCCGAAATTGTCCAGACCATCAATCAGCTGGGTGGCCTGGCCCGTGGCATTCCCGGACCGGACGTCTTCCAATGTCGCAAGCTCCTTGTGGAAGACCGCCAGCAGCCCGGCCGAATGCTGGACATCGGTTACGTGGGTGAAGTAACCCGCGTGGACACCGCGCCCATCCTCGAATGCCTCGAGCAGGGCATCACGCCCGTAATCAGCCCCACCGCCCGGGGCGAGGACGGACATATCTACAACTGCAACGCCGACATCGCCGCGGCCCAAACCGCCATCGCCCTCAAAGCACGGCGACTGGTCTTCATGAGCGATGTCCCCGGCATCCTCCGCAACCCCAATGACCCGGACTCGGTCATCCCCTGTCTCCGCGTCGCTGAGGTGGAGGAACTCAAGCGCACCGGCGTCATTGACCGGGGGATGATCCCCAAGGTCGACAGCGCCGTGGCCGCCCTCCGGGCCGGGGTGGAAAAGGTTTCCTTTGTGGACGGCCGCGTTCCCCACGCCGTGCTCTTGGAGATCTTCACCGACGAAGGCGTGGGCACCATCCTCGTCCCTTGAACCCTCCGGCGGGCGGGGGCAACCCCCTACCCGCAAGGTCGCACACACCCGCCCCCGTACAGGCCCCGCACACTTTGCCCGGGAAGTCCGATCGGGCTATATTGCGGTCTCCATGGCGCATAACGGACGCATTCGGGTCGTCGTTGGTATGAGCGGAGGAGTGGACTCCTCCGCAACCGCCGCGCTGTTGCTCGAGCAGGGTTACGAGGTCATCGGCATCACCCTCAAACTCTGGCCTCAGGACTGCCGTTACCGTGCCGAAGACAAGTGCTGCGGTCCCCAGGCCGTCAGCGACGCCCGGGCGGTCTGCGATCGCCTCGGCATCCCCTACTACCTCATTGACGAATCCGCAGAGTTCCACCAGATCGTCATTCGATATTTCGCCGAGGAGTACAAGGCCGGCCGCACACCCAATCCCTGCGTCATCTGCAATCAGGAACTCAAATTCGGCCGGCTGCTCGAACGTGCCTCCCGACTCGGTGCCCATTACGTGGCCACCGGTCACTACGCCCGGCTCGAACGCCGGTCGGACGGGCGTACGCTCCTTTACCGGGGACGCGACCCCCGCAAGGACCAGAGCTATTTCCTGTTCTCGCTACGACAGGACCAACTGGCCCGCGCCATGTTCCCCCTGGGGGACAGGACCAAAACCGAAACCCGCGAAGTGGCCCGACATTGCCGGCTCAAGACCGCGGACAAGGTCGAAAGCCAGGAGATCTGTTTCGTCCCCGACAACGATTACGGGCGGTTTCTGCGTGAATCAAACCTCGTGGAACCCCGCCGGGGCGAAATTGTGGACCTGCAGGGCCGGGTCCTGGGTTATCACGAGGGCGTGGCATTTTACACCATTGGCCAGCGCCGGGGGCTCCGTGTCGCGGCCGGCCGCCCGCTCTATGTCGTGGACCTGGATCCCGAGAACAACCGCGTCATCGTGGGCGAGGACACCCACCTGCTGGCTGACACGTTTGTCATCGAGCGCTGCAACTGGATCCCGTTCGATCAGTTGACCGCGCCCACTGAGGCCGTGGTAAAAATCCGGTACAATCACCCCGGCACACCGGCGGTTGTGGAACCCCTGGAGGGAGGCCGTGCCCGGGTCCGATTGCGGGAACCCCAGCGGGCCATCACGCCGGGTCAGGCCGCCGTGTTCTATCAGGGCGACCTGGTACTGGGCGGAGGCTGGATCTGCCGCGGCTGACCCCTCCGGGGTACGCGGCCCCGCCCGCATGCGCCCGCGCCGTGTTTCTGGTGGGTCTCCGCGTACCCTTCGCGGATCGGCCCGCGGCGCAGGTCTACGCCCGGGTCTCCGTCCCCGACCGAGACGCTTTTGCCAGAACCTTTCGTACCCAATCCTGGTTATCGAGGTACCAACGGACCGTCTTGCGCAGTCCTTCATCAAACGAGTGTGCCGGCGTCCAACCCAGTTCGCGGCGGATCTTGCCGGCGTCAATCGCGTAGCGGCGGTCGTGGCCGGGTCGGTCCTTCACAAAGGTGATCAGTCGGCGGGAATTGCCGCCCAAATCCGGCCGGAACTCATCCACCAGATCACAAATCCGCTCCACAATCCGCAGGTTCGGCCACTCGTTGTTCCCGCCAATGTTGTAGGTTTCACCCACCCGACCCCGGGTCAGGACCTGCCACAACGCCTCCGCATGATCCAGCACATACAGCCAATCCCGAACATTCATTCCATCCCCGTACACCGGAATCGGCCGCCGATTCAACGCGCTCAGGATCACCACCGGAATCAGCTTTTCTGGAAACTGGTACGGACCGTAGTTGTTCGAGCAGTTCGTGATCAGCGTGGGCAGGCCATAGGTATGATGATACGCCCGCACCAGCATGTCCGACGCCGCCTTGCTGGCCGAATAGGGCGAGTTCGGGGCGTACGGGGTCGTTTCGGTAAAATAGCCCGTCGGGCCCAGGGACCCGTACACCTCGTCCGTGCTCACATGATGGAAACGAAACCCACCCGGCGGCGGTTCCACCTCCCCCTGCCCTTCCAGCCAGCAAAGCCGGCACGCCTCCAGTAAATGAAACGTGCCCACAATGTTCGTATGGATGAAATCGCCGGGCCCGGTGATCGAGCGGTCCACGTGGGATTCCGCCGCCAGATGCAGCACGTGCGTGATCCGATGCCGTTTCACCACCTCGAACACCGCCGCCTTGTCCCGCAGGTCCACCTTTTCAAACACGTACTTCGGATGACCCGCCACGCGCTCGAGGTTCTCCAGGTGCCCTGCGTAGGTTAAACAGTCGAGATTTACCAGGACCCGGATTTCCGGCCGGTCAATGATGTGATGGATCAGGTTCGATCCAATGAAACCGGCACCACCGGTCACCAACAGATTCATCATCGCACCTCCGTCTCCTGATTGCGGGTTCATTCCCGGTCCAGGGCCAGCCGCAATGCCGTTTCCCAATCCGGCAACACCAGCCCGAACGCCCGCTCCAGTTTTTCACAGGACATCACCGACCAGGCCGGCCGCCGGGCCGGTGCAGGGTATTCCTCCGACCGGATGGGTACCACTTCCCGACATTTTCGCTCCTGCTCCGGCACCGACTCGACAATCCGCCGGGCAAACTCGTACCAGGAGGTTTCCCCGGCGCACCGCAAATGATAAACGCCGCTCCACAAGGCCGGATCCGGCCGGTTCAACACCTGCTGCAACGCCAGCGCCGTCGCCTCGGCAATCAAGCGGCACCAGGTGGGACTGCCAATCTGGTCCGAAACCACCCGCAGGGTCTCCCGCTCCCTGGCCAGCCGGAGCATGGTCAGCAGGAAATTGTTCCCGCGCATCCCGTACACCCAGCAGAGACGAAAAATCAAATGCGGACAGCCCGAGGCCGCCACCGCCCGGTCCCCTTCCAGTTTGCTCCGGCCATAGGCGTTCAAGGGCGCCGTGGGATCGGTCTCCACATAGGGTGTCCGTTTGTTGCCGTCGTACACATAATCGGTCGAATAATGCACTAGCCACGCGGCCCGTGTCCGCGCCCAGCGAGCCAGCCGCTCCGGAGCAACCGCATTGATCTGCCAGGCCCGTTCGGGCTCCGACTCCGCACGGTCCACCGCCGTGTAGGCCGCGGCGTTCACAATCACCGATGGCGCCACCTCTTCCACCACGCGCTCCACCGCGGCAGCGTCCGCAAAATCCACCTCCGGATAATCAAACGCGTACACCCGCCCCAGCGGAGCCAGCGTGCGCCGCAGTTCCCAGCCCACCTGGCCCCGATGGCCAAAGAGCAGGATCCGACGTTGTCCCTCCTTCTCCGGGTTCATGGGAAAAGTTTCTCCGGCGGCAACTCGCGCAACCGGATGCCCTGCCGATCCTTTTCCGACAGCACCGGTTCCTCCACCGGCCAGGGAATGCCCAGGTCCGGATCGTTCCAGAGCAGCGTGGTCTCATGCTCCGGCGCGTAAAACTCGGTGCATTTGTAGGCAAACAGGGCCGTTTCACTGACCACCGCAAAGCCATGGGCAAACCCCGGCGGTATGTAAAGCTGCCGCTTGTTCTCCGCGGAGAGCCGTACGCCGTACCAGCGACCGAACGTGGGTGAGCTGCGCCGCAGATCCACCGCCACATCGAACACCTCGCCCTGCAGGACGTACACCAGTTTCCCCTGCGCCGCCGGATTCTGAAAATGCAGCCCCCGCACCGCGCCCCGCCGGGAAAAGGATAGGTTGTCCTGGACAAACGGGCCGGGAATGCCGGCGTCGCGGTACCGGCGCTCGTTCCAGGTTTCCATAAAAAACCCGCGTGCATCCCCGAACACGCGAGGTTCGATCAGCAACAACCCCTCCAAATCACACGGAATTACGTTCATGCAGGACGCCGTGCCTCCGCGATCACTTCCTGCTCCAGATAATCGCGATACTCACATCGTGGCATGCGGGCCACCAGCGCCTCCAACTGCTCCAGGGAGATGAATCCCTGTCGAAAGGCCGCCTCCTCGGGACAGCCGATCTTGATCCCCTGCCGCTTCTCGATGGTCTGCACGTAGGCCGACGCCTCGTGCAAACTGCTGCTGGTGCCGGCGTCCAACCATGCAAAGCCCCGGCTCAACCGGTACACCCGCAACTGCCCCCGCCGCAGATATTCCACATTCACGTCCGTAATCTCCAGTTCGCCCCGCGCCGACGGTTTCAACCGGCGCGCGATTTCCACCACCTGGTTGTCGTAAATGTACAAGCCCGGCACCGCATAGTTGCTGCGAGGGTTCTGCGGCTTTTCCTCAATCGAAATCGCCCGCCCCTGCTCGTCAAACTCAACCACCCCGTACCGGCGCGGATCGTGGACGTGATATCCAAAAATCACCGCGCCGGACTCAAACTCGGCAAACGCCCGCTGGAAACTGTCGGCCCCGTAAAAAATGTTGTCCCCCAGAATCAGCGCCACCGAGTCGGTCCCTATGAAGGTCTCAGCAATCAAAAATGCTTGCGCAATGCCCTCGGGCCTCGGTTGTTCCCGGTACTCCATGCGCAACCCCCACTGGCTGCCGTCGCCGAACAACTGCCGGAACCGCGGCAGATCCTGCGGAGTCGAGATGAGGCAGATCTCCCGGATCCCCCCCTCGATCAACGTCGTGAGGGGGTAGTAGACCATCGGCTTGTCGTACACCGGCTGCAACTGTTTGCTGGCCACCAGCGTCAGCGGGTACAACCGTGAGCCGGCACCGCCAGCCAGAATAATGCCCTTCATCGCCGGGCAAGATACTCATGCGCCCGACTCGGGCCAACCCGGAACCGCCCGGATGCCCATGCCCGGTTCATGCCCGACATTGCCCCGGGGCTGTCCCGCACCCATGCGGGCGGGTTTTACGGCCCCGATGCCCTGCCCCGGCCGGCATCAATAGTTGAACATCCGACGGCCCGTGGCGTACAGCGTGTACCCGGTCCGCTCCAGGTACCAGGCAAAATCCTGACGCCCCGCCGCGTCAAACGCAATCGGCGTGTAGGCATAGCGAACCGGTAACTTCGAGGTGCGACTCAACCACCGCTTGATCTCCGAGTGCCCGTCAGCAAATGCAAAACCGCACGCGCCTCCGTGGTAGCTGGCCGGCTGATCCTGCCAGTTGGCAGCGGAGGGACTGTTGATGAAGTAGCCGTCGTTGATGGAATCGGCATGTTCCTCAATAAACAGCCAGGTCTTCGCAGGCGCCGGCACCTGGGACATCTTCAAGTATTGCCGGTAATTCTGGTCGCCCCAGTGCCTGCCCAGAATCGTCGGGTCCGATCCCGGATTGCTGGCGGTGCTGAACCGGCCGAACAACGCGTTCATGGAATAGCTCCGAACCCGGTAGGGAAACCCCGCGGCCCGCTGGACCGGGCTCAGGTAGTTGTCGGCAGGACAACGGTATGCGCCCAACATGGCAGCCGTGTATCGACCGAGTACGCCATTGGCGATCCACAGCAGGTTGGTGTTGCTGCGGTCCGCCACGCTCCCGCTGGCGCCCCAGGTCATCACGTTGTTTACCCAATTGTCCAGGCGCCCGTTGTTGATCGCTTCAATCGTCTCGGCAACCCCGTAGTTGTTGGGCACACGATCGTCATGGTCGCCGATGTACAACAACGTCGCCGTCGCCAACGTCTTCGTGTTGTTCAAACAGGAGATCCCCAGGGCCTTTCCCTTCGCCCGGCTCAACGCCGGCAAAAGCATTCCGGCCAGGATGGCGATGATGGCGATGACCACCAGCAGTTCGATCAGGGTGAATGCCCGGGCAGGCCGGGTGTCGGGAGCATACTCCGCACTCGTTACGGCTTTCATGGTTGAGGCATCGGTTGCGGCCGCAGACCCGTCCCAAGCCGGGATTCTGCTGCCGTTCTGGCTGCCTAATAGCACCACCAAATCCGCCGGGCAATCCCGCATGGGACCCGCCTGACTGGTAAGCTGGGCAATCCGGCCGCGCAGAACCACGGGTAGAAGAGCGGCCGGACGACGCCCCGCGCCCAGGTAAACCTTTGCGCTTTCGGTCCACCCCTGCGGATCCACGCAACCGGCGGGTGGCCGGAGGGGTCAACGCCCTGTGGCACCCCACGGCCCCGTGACGCGGCTATTCTCGAGTTTGGACGGGCCGATGGCCCGTCCGGCTCGCACCTTGCGTCGGCTGCCGTACCAGCCCGGGACCGCGCCGGACGGTAGAAAAAAACACCCCGCCTTTGCCGTGCCGCAACTCTTCCTCTGAACATGTTTTGCAACATGTTGGGACGGCCGCGCTGCTTTCGGCTTCCTTCCCGCAGGAAGGCCTGCCGGCCACAGCTTCGATGCGGCTTGGGTCCCTCAATGGTGAGTACGGTTCAAGGACTTTGTTGCGGACCACGCGCAAGGCAGGGTAAAGCCTTCGCTCTGACGCCTCGTCGCCTGCCAAAGAGCCGCGGCGGTCACACCACCGCATTCCGCTCTATCTATCGGCCAGAACCGGCCCCGGCTCAAGTCGAAAATGCTGCAATCTTGACGGTTTCCGGAACCCTGAATCCTTAGCCAGCCGTTGGGGCGGGGTGCAAAACGATGTTTTCGAATCGGAGGAGTCTCTAAACGA
>NZ_JAAKYA010000078.1:0-403 GCF_011044775.1 Limisphaera ngatamarikiensis
TTGTTGGCGCAGCCATTGCCCCAGCTGGGTCTGGTCGGCGAACTTTTTGACGCGGGCCAACTGGCGCACCAGTGGCTTGTGGTTGAGCCGTTCGGCGTCGGCCAGGCTGGCCCCGCCCGAGCAGAAGCAGTAGATCAGTTGGGCCACGATCAGCTCGGGGCTGTAGCCGTGGGAGGTGCGGGTGCGCGGGTCCAGTCCGGGCAGGGCGCGGATTTTTTGCCAGAGGTCAAACTGCTGGGCCAGCGCTTCCAAGGCGGGCAATCCGCCCAGGGTGGACTGCTTGCGGGCGGCGACAAACTCGAAGCGGATCCTGGGTGAGCGTTTGGCGACAGTCGGCATGCTTCATTGAGGCACGGCGCGCGAGGATATTCAACGCCGAACCCAAAAAAATCTTCACCCGCCG
>NZ_JAAKYA010000078.1:501-8805 GCF_011044775.1 Limisphaera ngatamarikiensis
AGGTGGCCGGCCTTGGTGCCGGGGGTGGTTTGGTTGGGGGGAGCGATCCTGGATCGGACAAACCGGTTGGGGTGGAACGTGTATCGTGGGTTGTCAGGAATGTTACGGGTTTGGGTTGGGTGGATGATGGTGTCGGCGGTGCAGAGGCTGGGGTTGTATGTGGGGTTGTTTGGGTTGACGGAGAGCCGGGTGTACGCCGGGGCGTTTTTGGGGTGGGTGGCGGCTGCGATGGTCTGGTTCGGGGTGACAGTTTGGCGGGGTCGACCGGAGCGGTTCCTGATCGGGGTTTGGCTTGCCGGGCTGGTGTGGGTGCTGGTGGTGGGGGCATGCAACCCACAGGGTTGGGTGGCGCGGGTGAACCTGGCGCGGGCGGCGCGGGAGGGCCGGCTGGATGTGCGATATCTGGCGGGTTTGGGGGCGGACGCGGTACCGGTGATCGTGGAGGCGTGGGATGGGTTGAGTCGGGGACAACGGATGGTATTGGAGGAGCAGCTGCTGGGGCGGTGGCGACGCGCGGCCGGGGATTGGCGTTCGTGGAATTACGCCCGCTGGCGTGCCAGCCGGGCTGTGAGAGCTTTGCCCAACGAGGCTGCCGGAGTCGGGCCGGAGGAATGAGGTCAATGCCCGGTGGCGTCAGGGATGCGCACAGGGGACGGGGCCATCGGGTTTTGTTGGCGGGAAGACCGGGCGACGGTGCGGTTCTGCAGGGTGGCATGGGGCGTGGTGGGGCTTCCCGGGCTTCTGGAACGGGGTTGGATGTCTGCTAGCCTCGAACCTGAGGCGGCGCCCAGATTGGACCCCGGATTTCGTCGGCCTTGCGGGGATCCGCAGCTGACGAAGTTTTTGAGCCGGGATGGACCTGGGAGCTTTGCCAAGACGGATCGGGGACCGGGGTCGTGAGCTGTGGCAGCGATGGCCGCGGCGGACCCGCGCTGTGGTGCACGCACCCATCACGGGGTTGCTGATCGTGTTTGAGATGACCCACGAGTTTGCTCTGGTACCGGCGTTGATGGTGGGGGCACTGGTGAGTCAGGCGATCAGTCGGCGGATGTCGCGGCACAACTTTTATGACGCGCTGTTGGTGCAGGACGGGCATCGGCTGGAACACCTGGTACCGCCGTGGGATCTGCGGGAGTGGCAGGAACGGCCGGTCACCACGCTGATGACCCCGCGGCCGGTGGTGGCGACCTCGCTGGAGGCGGAGGCTTTGAGGAAGTTGCTGCGATCCCATCCGTACGAGCGGTTTCCGGTGATGCTGGAAGGGCGGCTGTCCGGCGTGTTGACGCGGCAGGAGGCTGAGACGGCATGGAAGGAACGGAGGCCGCCCCGGTTGCAAAAGGCCTTGGTGTGTGGCCCGGCCACGAGCATTCGGGAGGCGCAACGGCTGTTGCTGGATTCGCCGTTGGGGATGTTGGTGGTGTGCGACGGATCGGGCCGGGTTCCGGTGGGGATCCTGACGCTGCATGATTTGTTGCGGGCGCAGATAGCGTGGGCGGAAGGCACGGCGTTGCCGGAGGGCTTGGGAGGGTTTTAGGCCAGGTTGGGCCGTCGGCGTTCCGGGAGGCGACCCGGGGCCCAAGGCCGGTCCACGCTGTCTGGCCGTGCGGAAGCATGATCGCGGTCTGATGCCGCTGATGCAGGCGGCACACAGACCGAGGTTCGAAGTGACCCCGGCTGATGGTGCTTTCGGCGGTCACACCCGCGCGGTAATGGAGCGGATTGCCACCCGGAGTTTGTGGTTCTGGAGCGGCGGATTGCAGGGCGCGGGGGCGTGAAGGTTTCGACTTTTTCAGTCGCCGGGATGGCAACGTGACCCGTTGAGTGCCGGTGTGTCGGTGACGGGGATTGGGGGTCAGGCCTGCTGGCGGGGAACCGAATGCGCGGATGCGGGAGGATGTTCGTGAAGGAACCGTTCAATTTCCGCGCGTGTGGGGGCGGAACGTTGGGCACCGAACCGCGTGACGGAGATGGCCGCGGCGGCCTGGGCAAAGTGGACCGCTTCCAGCAGGGGCCGTCCCTCCGTCCACGCGACCGCCAGCGCACCGCAGAAGACGTCGCCGGCGGCAGTGGTATCCACGGCATGGACGCGGTGGGCGGGTAGGTGCTTGTGCAGGCGGGGCGCGTCCAGAACAACCCCCTGGTCGCCCAGGGTGACGATGACGTGGGCGACGCCCTTGTGCCGGAGTCGAGCGGCGGCACGAATGGCGGTGTCGGGATCGGTAACCTCGATCCCGGTCAGTGCGCCGGCTTCTTTTGCGTTGGGGACGAGGAAGGTGATATGGCGGAACCAATCGGTGGGGATGGGCCGGGCGGGCGCGGGATTGAGAAGGACCGGCACGCGGTGGTGGGCGGCGAGTTCGAGGGCACTCTGAACGGCCGGCATGGGGATTTCGAGCTGGATGACCACGAGACGCGCCGAACGGAACGCAGCAGCGGCGTGATGGACGTCCGCCGGGGTGAGATGTGCGTTGGCGCCGGGGGCCACGGCAATGGAGTTTTGGCCGTCGGGTGCCACAAGAATCAGGGCCACGCCGGAGGGGTGTTGCCGGTCCGTCACCACGTAGTCCACATGGATGCCCTCCTTGCGGAGACCTTCGAGGGAAAGTCGGCCGAAGGCGTCATCGCCCACGCGCGCGACGAATGTGACTGCCGCTCCGGCGCGGGCGGCGGCCACGGCCTGGTTGGCACCCTTGCCCCCGGCAACCGAGGCGAAATCCCCGCCCAGGACCGTTTCTCCGGGCGCCGGCAGCCGGGGCACCTTGACCACCAGGTCGGTGTTGGAGCTCCCAATGACCAGGATGTGTGGCTTCGTGGGCATAATCCCGGAACAGTTGCGTTCAGGGGCGGGGCAGGTTTGGGCATGGACGGTTGTCGCATCACAAACAGTTGCCCGGCCTTCCTGACGGTTCACCCACAATACCCGGGATCCGATCGGATTGCCAGCCGGAGCGTGATTTGTCGAAGGGGCAGACCTCCCGGGCTCATCACGGCAGGGCCGGCTGCAGCATGGCTCTGTCCTTTCCAGTTCGTCCGGATTTGGCCCGTGCCCATCGCATTGGCAGGGTGCCGGATCACCATTCCAGCCGCAGTCGGTAGAACCTTTGGTTTTCAGCGGCCGGGACGGTGAGGGCTGGCTCGGAGGGCCACTGCCATGGTCTCCAGCGTTGTACTTCGGTCCACTCGGTCAGGTTGGTCGAAGTTTCGAGGATGCCCGTGACATCGGGCACGGTATGGGACCATGCCAGTTGCCACGTGCCCGTTTTTATGCTTCGGATGAGGTGCAGTTGCGGGGGGAGGACCACTGCCACGCGCACGGGCGCGCTGGTGACTGCACCGCCGATGTTGCTGGCTACGAGGCTGTACCAACCGGTATCGCCCGGCTGGAGGGCGTCCCAGCGAAGCAGTCCCTGAGTGGCTCCGGGCAGTGGCTCGCCGTCCTTGAGCCAGAAATACCGGACCGGCCAGGCACTGACAGCGCCAAGGCTGAGCCACGCGCTTCGGCCGGCGGGGTGGATCAAACGGGCGACCGCGCCTGTCAGCACGGGTGGCGTGGCAACCTCACCCGTGAGCCTGAGTTGAAAATAAAATCGGGCTGACTGGGTCTGCACAAGGCGGGCCACGCCGTGCTGCCGCAATTGGCTGCGTTCCTCCGCGCTCAACACCCGGTTGTAAAAGAAGACCTCGTCTGCAGCAAAACCGCCCAGGGGACCGGTTCGACGCAGCAGCCGGACGGGTTCCCTGCCGGGTGCGGGTGGTTGAACGGGCACCGAGGTGACGGGCCCGCCGTCCACCTGGATGGAGGCGTTGGTGCCGTCAAACCACGCCACCACGAACCGCCACTGACCGGAGACGGTGCCCGAGGTGGGGTCCTGCACTTCGGTGGTGCCCAGGCGGAATCGGTAGCGGTTGAGTCGCGTGCCGGTGTAGTACAGGGCCCATTCATCCGGCTTTTCAATGGCAATACTGGCGGGGTCATCGCCGGTCTGTTGTCCAAAGGCAAACCACCCACCGACCGTGAAGGGTCCTTGGATCTGAAACGCTGGGCTGTCAGCGGTTTCCAACCAGCCCTGAGCACCGGCATTGGTGACCGCCCAACCTGCGATCCCGGGCACGAGTGCAGGACCCGCGCCCCGAAGGGTCAGGGGATGCCCCTGCAGCTCATCCTGTCCCCAGCCGTCCGGATCATCAAAACTCCACCAAGCCACCGGGGGATCATCAGCGACAAAACGGTGGAAAGTGACAGCGAGGGTGTTCCAGCCGGGCACAAGGGCCTCGGCGGGAATCGGGACGCTGACGGGGTCGGCGTCGGGCGGCGCCGGAGCCGTGGCGGGGCCCCAGGGCGGCTCGGTGCCTTCGGGCACGCCTGATGTATGGACCCTGTGGCCGTTGAGGTAAACGGCCACGCCATCGGCAGCCACGACCTGCAGAGTGGGGGTCGAACCAGGACGCCAGTGAGCGTAAAAACCGGTCCGAAGGGCCATGGTGGGAGGAAGCCTGGCGTGGCGGGGATCAAGTACGGTGACAAGGTTCGAGCGGCCAAACCCCAGTGGAGCCTGGAACACGGTCCAGTCGGAGTCGTCAAACCCGGCAGAGAGCCAGTCGTCTGGCGGAGGCGAGGGATCGAGCCAGACGGACCAGGGTTGGACGTTGGATACCAGGGTCCGTGTGGACCAGAAACCGGCAACGATCACGGTGGCGACCTCGCTGGTGACACTGCCCTGAGCATTCCACACGACCACGGAGTAGTTTCCGCTGTCGGCGGTCGTTACACGTCCCAGGTCAAGTGCGGCATTTGTGGCGGTGGGCTGCGACAGAGGCTCTCCGTCCCGGTACCATTGGTAACCGAGGACTTCCTCGGGAACAGCGGCGACGGTCAGGACCACGGACGCACCTTCCGGAACCACCCGACCCCGCGGTTGCTGCACGATGATGGGGGCCCTGGACCATGTGCCCCACACGCGGGCGAGTCGGCTGGTGAGGGCGCCCCGGCTGTTGGCGGCAACCAGGTAATAGACGCCCTCCGCCTCCGGCCCGAAGGATTCCACCACCAGGTGCCGGTTGGTGGCCCCGGGTATGGGCTGGTGGTTCAAGAACCACTGATAGACGGGCGGCGGCCAACCGAGGGCTTCGCCCGACAGGACGCAGCGCTCGCCCGGACCCGCGGCCCGGTCAACGGGCTCGGTCACCCACCAGAGACGGCCGTCCTCCGCGGCCTCAATGGCTTCGGCCAGGGCTCTGCGCGCGTTCAGCATGGCGGGCACGTCCATTTGAACGCGTGAGACGTGGGGAACCATGGCCAGGGCATTGGAGAGAGCCCATCGGAGCTGGTTCACGATGGGGGACTCCGGTCCGTGTTCGTGCGTGGCGCGTTCCAGCCATTGATCGGCCAACCAGAAATACTCAAGGTCTTCCAGACCATCCCGGACCTGCTCGAGGCGGAGCGTGGGCAGCGGCGCCGCGATCACCGGCTGGGACGGCGGTACGCGTGTGGGTGGATACACAAGGACACCATCCCCGTTCGCCGGTGACCAATCCCAGGTCCGGGTGACTTCCCACGGATTACGCCCCATCCACATGTTGATGGCGTAATAGAGATCGCCAGTGACGCCGTGGACTTTCTGCGCCCAAAACCGAATCCGATGAGCCACGGCCGGGTGATCAATAAAATAATTGGGATAGGGTGCCGTAGGTGCCACAGCCACGTACCACCAGAGTTCCTCGCCCAGGGCAGGCCGGTTGGTAAAGCGCGGCGTCACAGCAAGGTGGGCCATGGGAGTCCAGATATCGACCCGCCCGTTGAGCGAGGTGTCATAGGGTTCGGCAGGGGGGGTGTTGAAGGTGAGAAGTCGCTGGAGATCCGGGGCGGCGGCCCGCAGGGCATCCATGCCGGTGATGATTTCGTTGAAACGGGGGCCCTGGGGTTCATCAGCCCAGTAACAATAGGCGCGGTCCATCCAGCCCCGGAGTCGCAGGTGGTGCCCGATGCGGTCCATGAGTTCGGAAAACCGCACAAACCAGTTGGTGCTGTAGGCATAGTACCCGCCCAGGGGGTTGGGGAAGGGCGGGGACTTGTGACCAAACAGGTTGAAGGCGTTGAAGCCAAATTCATCGAGGTAGCGGCTCATGACCGCGTCGAAGGGGCCAAAATCCACGTTCAGGGTCCCGTTCGTATAACTCCACGTGATCGGCGCGTACAGATGCGGTGAATAGGGGGCGATGCGATACCGACGGTACATCTGCATGTACAGGTCCCAGGTTTGCTGTCGTTGTTCGGGTGTGGCCAATCGGTGCCACGTGGGATCCACGTGCACATCCGAGTAATACGCGGTCCGGGTGTGAGTGGCCTCGGGCAGGGTGAAGTCGAAGACGCGAAGTTGGAGCGGTACCTGGACGGGCGGATCCCCTTCAAACTCGAGTTCCAATGCGCCGGTGTAGAGGCCTGCCGGCGTGTCTGGTGGGATGAAAAGGGTTATGAAAACGGGCTGATGGCGGTCGGCGGGCAGGGCCAGGTTCGGGGAGAAAGGTACCAGTACGTCGGGCCAGTCACCGGCTGCGCCCCAGCTGTCACTGGGAGCAAGGACCGGCACGTACTCGACCACGTGAATCGTGCAGGGGAAGTCCCGGATGAGATCGGACCCGTCCGGGGCGTTTCCGGTCCAGGGACCGACCCGTAGAGCCTGCAGGGTGAGGTCAGAGCGGGGACAAATCACCAACTGGAAGGATTCGTACTCGTTGCGGGCGGCCTCCAATGCCACGGCGGCGGTTGGGGCGGTGGGCAGAGCGCGGTCCCGGGCCACCTTGCGGGCTGCCTCGCACCACCACAACCCCAAATCTTCCGGGGCGGGGAGACGGTAGCCGAAGTCCTGGTGCCGGATTTCGGGTACCGCACTGTCGGCACGAACCCAGGAGCAGACCCAGGCCAAGAACAGCAGGAGAAATCGTGGAAGCTGGTGCATGGTTCGCTCGGCCAATTTACCCCTGCAAATTCGTGCACAGGTTGAGGGAGCGTCGTTTTGGACGTCAATCCCGGAGGTGCGGCGACATGGCGGAGGGCCGCATCCCAGTGGGTGATTGCAGGTTTGGGTTTGTCCCGAACTTGATGACCGGCCGGTTGAAGTGCGTTGGAACACACCCTCGCAGCGGTCTCCTGGCCAGATCCGGGTAAAGTACAAGTGCGGCTTTTAGGATGTTTCCGCGCTGCCCGGCCGGCCGGTCCGTGGTGTTATGAGGTCGGTGGGTGAACATTGGAGTCATCCCGACCACGGAGGTACGACCTGGGTCGAGCCCGTCCGCGGCTCGTAGGATCATGGGCCTCCGCATGGGGCTACCCGGGAGGCGGCCGGGACCGCGGCTTGTGAAGACCCGTCGGAGACCGCGTTGTCTCCCCTCGAAAAGCCCGGGGCTGTGCAGGACGGACCTGGTTAACAGGCCGAAAAATAGCTGAGACATTTGAGCTGAAGGGTGTGGGAGGCGTTTGAGGACTCTGCGCGGCAAGGCGCAAGCTCAAGCTGACTTTGTCACCATCCCAGACCTCAACGCCACAGCCCATCGCATCATCCGCTGCGCACGGTCAACCGCCAGGTCGACGCGAACCTCGAAAACTCTCCCCTCTTCGAGGGGCTTTGTGACCCGGGGGCGCCCGGGCATCCCGCCCGACGAGACCGGCGGTGTCGTCGCGGCCCGCAACCGGCGGGCACAGAAGACTGTGCCCCTCCCCGGCTATCGCCAGATGGAAGGCACCCTGAAGCATCCGCCAGGACGGGCGGGACGGCGTCTTCACGGTTCCCGGGAATACGCATCCACCGCCGGTGGTGATGCCAGCGTGGTTGGGTGCACGACCCCCCGTGTTGCAGCGCCAAAGGGCCGCGGGAGTCCCTCCTGGCCAGATGACCGCCTTGGCGTTGCATCGTTCGCTTCCGGCCTTGTCCGTGCTGAATCTCTGCGTCCTCTGTGTATCTGCGGTTCCTTTCCTCTGTACCTCTGTGGTCAGGGTGTAGAGGTTCGGTTGTCGGGGGCAACTGCTGAGCCGGTTACGGGCTCACTCAAGGGATCCGGAAGCGGGTGGAGAAGATCGTGGGCGGGATCAAGACGGTGGGGGCTTGCGGCGGAGTCGGTGGGGGATGCGAACGGACGCTGGAGTGGGGGCGGCTTTGTGGTGGGTGCCTCCAATCTGCTGCGGATGGCGCGGTTGCTGAGCCCGGGCGGGGTGGGATGAGGTGCCCGTGGCGGGCTGCCGGCTGGCCAAGCGGGTGCAGTCACGCCGGTGGCGCTGGCGAAAGAGCCGGTACGAGTGGCGGGGGGGGG
>NZ_JAAKYA010000078.1:8910-26944 GCF_011044775.1 Limisphaera ngatamarikiensis
CAAAAGCCGTATTTGTCCGCAGCCTTCGAAGAGGGCCGTGCGCGTGCGCGTTCGGGTTGAAGCCTTCCCGTTCCCGTCTCGCTGCAAAACCTACTTCCGGACGTGGCGTCTCTTGCGGCTTTTTGGTGTGCCTGGTTGTGTTGTGGAAGGTGCGTCGGGCGGGGCGGCGGGTTTCGGAAGGCGTTTCGATCGCATTGGCCGGGTCATGAGATCGGTGAGTGTCGTTGCGAGGGGGCATTGAGCATGCGCAGCCACCGGCGATCGCGACGGCGGTTTCCAAACGGATGGATTCCTGGCGGCGGGCGATGGGTTGCCGCGGGGGGCGCTCCGGGCTAGCGTGTTCCGGCTCATGTGCGATGCCTGCTCATCCCGGATGTGGTGGCTGCGGTTTTTGTGGGTTGGATGGTTTTTTGCGCTGGTGCCCGGCCGGGTTGGCGCGGTTCCGGATGTTGCTGCCGGTGCCGATTCCCGGCTTGCAGCGGCCCCGGCCGAAGATTGCACGTCCGTGCTTGAGCCGATTCGTGCGGAGTTGGGTTTGCCGTCGTTGGCTGCGGCGGTGGTGTATCAGGGCCGTCTTGTTGCTGTGGGCGCGACCGGTGTACGTCGTGCCGGCGGTCAGTCGCACGTAACGCCGGAGGACAAATATCATTTGGGCTCGCTTACCAAATCCATGACCGCGACCCTGGCCGGCCGACTGGTGGCGCAGGGCAAAATTCGTTGGGACACCACGCTGGCGGAGGTGTTCCCGGACCGCGCGGACCGTCTGGATCCCGGCTACCGCAACGTGACACTGGAACAACTGCTGGCGCATCGGGCCGGGGTGCCGGCTGCGTTGGATGAGGGTGGATTGTGGTCGCGTTTGTGGAATCGCTCAGAACCGCCGCGGCTTCAAAGGCTGTATTTGCTGGACCAGGTGACGCGCCGGCCGCCCGTGGCCCCGCCGGGAACCCGATTTCTGTATTCGAACGCCGGGTACGCCATCGCCGGAGCCATGCTGGAACAGGTCGCCGACAGGCCCTGGGAGGACCTCATGCGGAAGGAGATCTTTGAGCCTTTGGGCATGCGGTCGGCGGGGTTTGGACCGCCGGCCCGCCCGGGCGAGGAGGACCAGCCCTGGGGGCATGTGCCCGATGGGAAAAGATATCGTCCGATCCCACCCGGCCCCGGTGCGGACAACCCACCCGCCATCGCGCCGGCGGGAGCGGTCCATGGTTCCCTGCCCGATCTGGCGCGGTATGTTCAGTGTCATCTGCGGGGTGCCCGGGGTGAGGCCTGCCTGGTGCCGCCCGAGGTGTTTGCCCGGCTCCACCGGCCCGCGGGGGACGAGACGCGCGCGCTGGGCTGGGTGGTGGTCTCCCGCGACTGGGCCGGCGGGAAGGCCCTCACCCACGCCGGGTCGAACACCACCTTCTTTGCTGTGATATGGATGGCCCCGGCGCGCGACTTTGCGGTCATGGTGGCGTCCAATGCGGGTGGTCCCGGAGCCGAACGGGGTTGCGACCGTGCGGCCTGGGAGCTCATCCGACGTCACCTGCTGAAAACGGAGCCGGAGAGGCCCTGAGAAGGGCCGGAGAAACCCGTGCGCCGGGCCGGGCGGCGGGCCGATGCGACTGCACCTCCGCCGGCTCGAGAAACCGGGCTGCGTGATGATTTGGACCCGACCCGGTCCCCTTGCAATTTCGGAGTGGTCAGCCGGGCCTGTCCGGGGTTGAATCAGCACGGTACATGTCAAGCACGGGCGCGTTGGGTGCCGTAAGGTTGACAGGACCTGCGGGACCGCTTTGCGCCGACAACCAGCGAATCAACACGGGCTCATGTGGCGACGATGGATCTGCACGATCGGCATGGTGGCGGGGACGTTGGCCGCCCAGGACAGGGTTATTCCGCTGTATGAGGGGCCTGCTCCGGGTTCGGAGAATTGGACGCACACGGAACGGGAAAACACGTCCAATCTCTGGAACACCCGCATTGTGTTCAATGTTTCACGTCCGACTCTCACCTGGTTTGCTCCGGAACCGTCCCGGGCCAACGGCACCGCGGTGATCATTTGTCCGGGGGGCGCGTTTTTCGCCTTGTCCATTGACAGTGAGGGGTTTGATGTGGCGCGCTGGCTGGCCGCCCGCGGTGTCTCGGCGTTCGTCCTGAAGTATCGCCTCGTGAAATGCGAGACCGACGATCCCACCCGCGAGGTCATGACGCGCGGACCGCTGGACGCCGTGGTGGCACCGGTGGTGAAGCTGGCGATGGCCGACGGTCTGGCCGCCGTCCGACACGTCCGCCAGCATGCCGCCGAGTACAAGGTCAACCCCAGGCGCGTGGGCATCATGGGATTTTCCGCCGGGGGCACCGTGGCTGCCGCCGTGGCCTACAACTATGAGTCCACCAGCCGACCTGATTTCGTTGCGCCGATTTACCTGGCGTATCAGTGGGTGCCGAGGGAACGGGGCGTGCCCGCGGACGCACCGCCGATGTTCATTTTGGCGGCCACGGACGATCCCCTTCGGCTGGCTCCGCAAAGTGTCGAACTCTACCAGGACTGGACCCTAGCCGGGCACTCGGCCGAGTTGCACCTGTACGCACGCGGTGGACACGGGTTCGGCATGCGCAAACAGAACCTGCCGACCGACCGGTGGATTGAGCGGTTTGCCGACTGGCTGGAGATGCAGGGTTGGATGAAACCGGCTGTGAATCCCTGAAACGCGGCCGGCCCGGGGACTGTAGTGTGCCGGCCGGCGGTGATCGCAAGGGTTTCGGCAGAAAATCGGCCTTTCGTTCGATTGACTCCGGCCGGTTTCGGCTCCATAAGGGTCTCATGAAGAATGGGCGAAGACTCAGCCGTCGTCAGTTCCTGAAAGCCGCCGGGCAGGGCACCTTGGGGGTGGCTGCCGGGCTGGCCCTCCCAAATATCTTTCTGAACCGCACCCGGGCCGCCACGGGGCAGAACCCCTCGGAGTTTATCCGCGTGGGATTCATCGGCACCGGCGGCCACGGCATGAGCAATCTCCGTGCGCTGATCAAGAACGCGGTGGCCGTGTGCGACGTGGACAAGAACCACCTGGAAAACGCCGTCAAGGCCGTGGAAAAGGCCACCGGCCGCACACCGGCGGCGTATTCCGACTATCGTCGGCTGCTGGAGGACAAATCCATTGACGCGGTCTGCATCAGCACGCCCGATCACTGGCACGTGTTGCCCGCCATTGACGCGTGTGAGGCGGGCAAGGACGTCTACGTGGAGAAGCCTCTGACGCTGACCATTGAAGAGGGCCGGGTGCTGCGGGCCGTGGTGCGGCGCACCGGGCGGGTGCTTCAGACCGGCAGCCAACAACGATCCGACCCGCGATTCCGTCGTGCGGTCGAGCTGGTTCGCAACGGACGGCTGGGGCGCATTCGAAGGGTCCTGGTCGGCCTGACCGGCGTCAACTGGACCAACGAAGCGCCGGTGCCGGATTCGGACCCGCCGCCCGAACTCGACTACGATTTCTGGCTGGGTCCGGCCCCCTGGCGGCCCTACAACAAACATCGCGTCCACTACTACTTCCGGTTCTTCTGGGATTACTCGGGCGGCCAGATGACCAACTGGGGCGCGCATCACCTGGACATTGCGCAATGGGGTCTGGGCATGGACGGCTCCGGCCCTGTCGAGATTCGCGGCTCCGGCGAGTACGATCCCCAAAAGCGGTTTGAGACTCCCGTGGCTTTCGCCGTGACGTACCGGTATGCCAGCGGCGTGATCGTCGAGTGCCGCAGCCCCGGCGCCCGGGTGAAGGATCTGTTGCCGGACCGGGAAAAGGAGGCGCGCCTGATCCTGAATGACAAGGACACGTTCACCGGTTGCATTTTCGAAGGGGAGCGCGGTCTGTTGTACATCAACCGCGGCGCGCTGGCGACGTGGCCGGAGGAAATCCTCGAGGAATCCATCGGCGACAACGACCTGCGCGTTTACGAAAGTCGGAACCACCACCAGAACTGGCTGGACTGCATTCGCACACGAAACCTTCCCATCTGCGACGTGGAAGTGGGCCATCGCTCGGCCACGGTCTGCCATCTGGGCAATATAGCCGTCCGTTCCGGCAAGGTGATTCGCTGGGACCCGAACACGGAACAGATTCTGGACGCCGAGCTGGCGCGCTGGGTTTCGAAACCCTACCGACCACCTTGGAAACTGCCCAAGGTCTGAACGCCCGCGGGCGCGCCACCGCCGCGACGGGTTGGGTCGAGCGCAGCCTGCCCGAAGCCTCAACTCGTGCCGTTCCTGTGCGCCCACCGCGGAATCCGGTTCGTGGGGTTCACACCACCGTCGGCCGGGCCACCGGGGGCATTCCGGCCCTCTGGTGGTGAGGGTTGGTTTGGACCGGGTTCTCCTGCGGGTGTTGCGTGAGGTTGCCCGCTCCGGCGGTTTCGTCCTCCCGCGGAGGTCCGGGTGTGAGACCTCCCATGAAGGGGCGCGGGTTGATGCGTCGAGGCTTCACGGAAGAGATTTGCCAGGCCTCCGGACCCGGGCTGGACGGGCGGGTCCGGGTCCGGACCCGGTGCCTTTTGCGCGCCCTGCAGGTGGCGACTCACGGGCGGGCTTCGGAAAGCGGCTGACCTGCCGCCGCTCCCGGTCCGGGGACTCCGTTCCGGTGGCGGCGGGTGGAAACGAGGCTTCCCATCGGACCGAGCCCTCAGCGCAGCCGGATTCTCTGATGCCGTGGCTTCAACGTTTCCACGGTGCGGCGTTGGTCCACGGCCCGGCATTTCACGATGGCTTGTAAGAAGGGGCTCCCGCGGGGCCGGCTGGCCTTTGTGAAGTGAGGCGTTGCAGGGCGGCTGCGGGGCGGACGGATTTGGGTCCGGCACGGTGCGACCGTGGGGTGTAGCCCCCGGGTTAATGGATCAATCGGGTGCCCATTGCGTAAAGGATCAGAAGGAGCAGAACCACACCGACGCTGAAGAACAGGTAGCCGATCCCTCGGGCGATGCCTTTCCAGCCCTCCCAGTCGTCACGGACACGGAACTGGTCCAGTTTACCCGTGGCCAGGAGGCGGTCGTACCAACGGCGTCGTTCGTGGAGCATTTCCGTCTTGGAGATCCGCCCGGAGAAGATGACGGTGTCCATGGGGAATTTTTCCAGCCGGAAATGGGTGTTGAAGAAGTGGATGGTGAAGATGAATCCGGCGGCCAGCAGGGCTTCGTCCGAGTGGACGATCAGGGCGACGTTGATGATCCAGCCGGGCAGGAACCGCGTGAAGAAGTCCGGCCACCACATGATCAGGCCCGAGGTGCCGATCATGAACACGCCCCAGAACACCGCCAGGTAATCGAACTTCTCCCAGTAGGTCCAGCGATCGAACTGCGGCTTGGGTCCCTTGCCGAAGAACCAGCGGTTGTGGGCGATGAAATCGCGCCAGTCCTGGAGCGTGGGCACCATGGAATCGGGACCGAACAATACTTCGCGGACCCGGTTCCAGCGCCAGCGTCCCGTCTGCGGATCGCGCAGGTTGTGTCGGCCGCGCCATGCCTTGCCGAGCAGCGACAGCAGATGCAGGCCGAAGTAGAGGAAGGTAACCAGGGCGCCGAACCGGTGGAGGACCCGGGCGGTGTCCGGTCCTCCGATGAGGCCGAACAGAACTTTCGCCCACTCGGTGTAGTAGAATTTCAGTGGCATCCCGGTGAGCACGAGCAACAGGAAACTGCTGACCACCAACAGATGCAGAAAGCGTTCGAACGGGGTGAACCGGGTGAACCATTCATCGTCCTCGCGGGTGCGGATCTTGGCTTCGCGGAAGGTCTTGGAGTCATGGAGGTAGAGGTAGAGGGTGCGAACCAGCCACGCCAGTGTGTGGGCGCCGAAGAAGACGAACACGCCCACCACCAGCGAGGTCATTCCCACGAAGACCGCATGCAACACGGGATAATTCTCGCGGTCCATGGGGTCGGCATGGGGCCGGTACTGGGTGAACCCGAGGGTGGCTTTGGGGTGACATTGACGGCAGGTGTTGAGGATGTTGGTGGCGGAGAGGCGCGAGGCGGGATCGGACGCGGGCAGCACGTCGTGATGACCGTGGCAATCGTAACAGGCCGCCACATCCGGAGCGCGGTTGGGTCGGCCCAGTTGCATGGCCTTGCCGTGGTAGGTTTCGTGATAGCGTTGGAGCCTGTCCTGATGGCATTGGCCGCACTTCCGGTCGCTGGTGGCTTTGAAATGGCCGGCGGACGGAGGTTCGATCTCATGGGCCGAGTGGCAGGTGGTGCAGACCGGGGCGTGTCGGTCGCCCCTGGACAGGAGCCGCCCATGAACGCTTTGTTCGTACACCTGTTCGATGCCCAGGTGGCAGCGGCCGCAGGTGCGGGCCACGTTGAGGTGGTGCACGGGTGAGTCACGGTCCACGCTGCGTTTGATGTCGTGGACGCCGTGGCAGTCGTTGCAGGAGGGTGCCACGACCAGGCCAAGTTTCAGGAGGGCCTGTCCGTGGATGCTGTCCCGATATTGATTGGCGGCCTCGGGGTATTTGATGCGGTACTCCTCGGTCAGACCGGGGTTGCTGTGGCAACGGGCGCAGGTGCGGGGCAGGTTGAGCTTGAAGACCGGGGACCCGGGATCATGGACGGGCCGAATGTCGTGGGAGCCGTGGCAATCCCAGCATTGGGCCGCTGCGCTGGCACCCAGTTGATGGCTGACGCCGTGAATGCTGGCGGCGTAAAGTTTGGCTTCCGCTTCGTGACAGCTCCCGCAGTTGGGCGGTGGCAGCGGCGAGGGGTGCACCAGTTCGGGGATCCCCTCATGGCAGTCCACACAATCGAGGGCGGCGTGCACGGATTGTGCAAATGCATTGGTCGGGAAGACCAGGGGGATCACCCGTCCGCCCACGGTGCGCGTGGTTCCGGGATCGAGATGGCAATCGAGACAATCGGCGGTGGAAAAGCGTTCCGGCTCGGTTCCCGCGAGGAGGGCATTGAGGGTTCCCAGCCACCCGAGCGCCATCGTCAGGAGGAGCGCCGGCAGGCGCCCATGTCGGCGCAGGCCGGCGCCGCCGGATTTGGCGGGTGGGTTGAACCGGCACTCACAGACCTCCCGTGTGACAATCATAGCAGCCACCTTCCACTTCATCGCCGGGGTGCTGGAATGGCAGGCCTTCCGGGGCGAGCTGACGGAGCGCATCGCCGTGGCCCTGGGCAAGGATCGAATGGCAGGCGTTGCAATCCTTCACGATGGTACGTTTGCCGTCGGCGGTGGTGTGTTCGCCTTCATGACAGCGGAAGCAGCCGGGCCAGAACATGTGACTGCTGTTGACGGGGTATTTTTCCCAGGAGGCGCGCATGTGGGGGAAGAAATTGTTCCTGTAGATTTCCTGGACCTCGGCGATCGCGGCCCGCACCTGTGGTTGGCGGTCGGGGTAGGTGTCGGGTGGATAGGCGGTGGCGAGGAATGTGGCGATGGTTTCCAGGGCTTCGGTGCGGTTGGTGTACTCGAGCGTCAGCACGTAGACCGCGTTGGATTTGATCCAGGGCAGGCTGGGATCAATGCGGCCCAGGGCCATGGCGCGGTTCACAGCCCGGGTCGGGGCCTGGTATTGGTGGGCGGGTCGGTTGTGACAATCCATGCAGTCCATGGTGCGAATCTCGAATCGGGCCGGGTCGTTGGTGAACCCGCGTTTGCGAAACTCGGTGACCACGCCCTGCCCATCTACGAACCGGACCCATGGGATGCTCTGCCGGGTGGGGTCGGGCACCCACTGTCCGTTTTCAAAGCGGGCTGCGACGTATTGGACCACGTTGGTGGGGTGGACGTGCCAGTGAATGCCCTCGACCGGGCCATGGCGGGGATCGCCGCCGCCGACCTTCAGGGTCATGCGGACAACAAACGGCGTGTTGGTTTCATCAGCCAGGAAGTAATGGAACGTGCGGTCGAGGTTTCCGATGAACTTTTGCGGCCAGTGACATTGCTCGCAGGTTTCGCGGGCGGGCCGCAGGTTCTTGATCGGGGTCGGGATGGGACGCGGGTACTTGTCCGCCAGCGTTGCATAGACCTGGTAGGTGCCGGAGAGCTTGGATTTGACGAACCAGGTGGCTCCGGGGCCGATGTGACACTCGACGCAGGCCACCCGGGCATGGGGCCCCTGTTGGTGGGTCGTCCATTGGGGCTCCATCACGGTGTGGCAGGCCTGTCCGCAGAATTGTGTGGATTCCGTGAAATGATACGTCTGGTAACTGCCGACGGCTGAGAGCAGGAGAAAGCCGGCTGCACCGGCCACAAACCACGCCAGCCGTCTGCGGTCGCGGGGTCGTGAAAAATCAATGACCAACTGGGTCGGTCCGGCACCCTCCCTGCGCCGGCGCCGGCGTTCCCGCCACATCCCCCAGAGAGTGAGGAAAAGGCCCAGGAAAAGAAACCCGGGCGCCACCAGGTAGGTCAGAATCCCCAGGTACGGATTCCCAAATCGGGCCAGGGAGTCCAGAATGAACAGCAGCAGGAAGGAAAACAGGGCTCCGCCCGCAATGACAAGCCCGGTCAGGCTCCACCAGTTGCGGATCAACGGTGGATTGCCGGTCCGGGGCTGTGGCTCACCTGTGACTTGCGGTTCCATGGACCTTTGATTCGCAGTGCCGGCTTGCTCTGGCCTTGCCCGTATTTCCTCCCTGTCGCCGGGGTTTGCCCGGTCACCGACTCCGAGGGCCGAGCTGCCGGTTGCAAGCCGACGAGGGTCGCAGTTCAAGCCGTCTTCCCGATGACCTGCACCGGAAACGTGCTGCGACCTCTCATTCCAGCGCCTTTACGGTAGATGAGGGCCGGTGGGGTGGCATTGCGGCCTTTGCCCATCCTGCAACAATTCTTGCCGTCGTGGGGGAGCCGGTGGGGTGGGAACGGGTGTGGCCCCGGTGGGTGGGCTGCGGGTAGCCGGTTCATGGGAGCTCGGCGTTGGCCTGCCGGGGTGGAGTGGAGGTCCGGGCCCGGCACGCCGTCTCGGGACGCTGCAGCAGGGGTTGGGCGAGCCCGGGTTTCTGCCGGAGGCGTCGGAGGCGCCGGCGGGTGTTTGCTGGCGTGTTTGCCGTGCCACGGCGGAAGTCGGATTTCGGAAGGGCTTGACGGACGTCTTTCGCGGTGGTGAGATGGGTGTGTCCTTACAACCAACAAAACTGAACCTCGCGGAGAAAGAACCATGAAAGCCCTGCGATACGTGACCACGACGGCTGTGGTGGCCGGCGTTTTGTCCCTCACCAGCCTGCGCGTTTGCGCAGACCAGACCGGTTCGGTGGATCCCTCGCTGACGTGGCTGGGATATATGAACGTGTACGACCTGGTTGGCGGGAACAGTCAGGGCAATTACCTGTGGGGTTCGTCCTGGGGGGTGAGCGACCTGCCGGCGACCTGGTCCGGGTCGGAGTTGGTTTTGAGGCCCAACACGAGCACGTGGAATCCGAGCGACCCGTACTGGGTGACTCCCGGCGGCCAACCCAACAAATGGCTGGAGGCGAATTTTTATGTGGACATGGGAACGGCCTGGGGTGGCCAGACCGTAACGTTCTCCGGTCAGACGGTGGACAACACGCTGGTGTCGCCCTACAGCGCGGTGGCGTTCATCAAGGAATTCACCTCAAGCTACGGCTGGGTGGGGATGAGCACCGCGCCGCTGAGTTCGGGCTCGCCCTTTTTGGTGTCGCGGCCGATTGGGGCGGGGAACGTGGTGCAGTTCGGCTTCATGTTGACCGGGCCGAACGCGGATCCCGCGGCGGTTGAGGCATTGGGGCAGGTGCGGATAGCGGTGGTGCCGGAGCCCGGCGCGGCTGCGCTGTTGGGGCTGGGTTTGGGCTTGCTGGCCTGTTGCCGGACCCGGCGCGGGTGAGCTGGCTCGGGTTGGTGGAGTCTTCGAGCGGCGCCGGTTGAGACAGGCCGGACGGTTTTTCACCGGGCCTTTGGGGCTTGCTGCGGCTGGTGGCCCTGAAGGCCCGGTTCTTTTGGCCGATATGTTGGCAGGACGGAGCACTGCCGGGGAACGGCGTGTCGGCGCAGAATGCCGTTGGCTCGGAACGGAACCTGGTGTTCAATGGAGGGCACAGCTTGCGAGCCATGAACCGGACCGGTGAAGTTGCGGGATGGGGCGGGCCCGGGCTTTACCCGGGTGCAAACCCGGCGGCGCGGGTGTTGTTGGTGGAGGATGATCCCGAGCTGCCCGAGGTTTTGTCGGGTCTACTGGCCCACGACGGCATTGAAGTGGAATGTGCCGCCACGGCCCGGGAGGCCCTGGAGCGGGTGCGTGCGCGGGAGCCGGAGTTGATTTTGTTGGATCTGGGGTTGCCGGACCTGGACGGTTTCCAGCTGCTCCAGCAGCTCAAAGGGTCGCCGGAGACGCAGCACATTCCGGTGGTGGTGGTCACGGCATGGAACAATCCGCAGGACAAACTCCGCGGGTTTGAAGCCGGGGCATCGGATTATGTGACCAAGCCATTTGAAGCGACGGAGCTGCGGGCGCGGATACGGGCCGTGTTGCGGACGAAACGGTTGCAGGATCAGTTGACCCGGGCCAATCGGGAGTTGGAAGCAGCGCGGCGTGCGGCGGAGGAATCAGCACGGGCGAAGGCGGAATTTCTGGCCAACATGAGCCACGAAATCCGCACTCCGATGAACGGGGTGATTGCCATGTGCGCGCTGTTGCGGGAAACGCCGCTCAACCCGGAACAGCGCACCTATGTGGAAACCATTCACTCCAGCGGGGAAGCCCTTCTGGGCCTGATCAACCAGATCCTGGACTTCTCCAAGCTCGAGGCGGGGAAACTGGAGCTGGAACAGCGTCCCTTTTCGTTGCGGGCCTGCATTGAGGAGGCGCTGGACGTGCTGGCGGCCAAGGCGGCCGAGAAAAAACTCGAGCTCACCTACCTGATGGACGACGGGATTCCGGAAATGCTGGTGGGCGACCCGAATCGGATCCGGCAGATCCTGGTGAACCTGTTGGGGAACGCGGTGAAGTTCACGCATGTGGGTGAGGTGGTGTTGACCGTGCGGTTGTTGTCCGGGCCCGGCGAGGGGGCGTCCGCCGAAGCGCCCTGCTGGCTGCACTTTGCGGTTCGTGACACCGGCATCGGGATCCCGGCGGATCGGATCCCCCGGCTGTTTCAGTCGTTCAGTCAGGTGGACGCGTCCACGGCCCGGCAGTACGGGGGGACGGGTCTGGGCCTGGCCATCAGCCGGAGCCTGGTGGAGGCCATGGGCGGTCGGATCTGGGTGGAGAGCGTGGTGCAGAAAGGGTCCACGTTTCATTTCACCCTGCCGCTGCGCCCGGCGCCCGCACCGCCGGCGCCGCCGCCGCCCGGGGCGGAGTTGCTCCGCGGCCGACGGGTGTTGATCGTGGACGACAATGCGACCTGCCGGGAGCAACTGGTCCGGTGCACCACGCGCTGGGGGATGGAACCCCGCGCTACTGCCAGTCCGGTGCAGGCGTTGCAATGGATTCAACAGGGCGAGCGATTCGACGTGGTGATTCTGGACCTGCGCATGCCCGAGATGGACGGTGTGACCCTGGCCCATCAGATTCGGAAGCAACCGGGGGTGGACGCCATGCCGCTGATCTTGTTGACTGCCATGGGTGTGAAGGCGGACGCGCCCGAGATTGCCGGGGCCCGTTTTGCTGCCTGCCTCATCAAGCCGACCAAGCCCCTGGTCTTGCGCGACACCCTGGTCCGACTTTGGGCCGCACCGGCCGTCAGCGCGCCTCCGGCGGCGTCCGGCCCGGCCCGGCCCGGCAAGCTCGACCCCACCACCGCCCAGCGGTTACCCATGCGGGTGCTGTTGTGCGAGGACAACGTGATCAATCAAAAGGTCGCGCTCCGCCTGCTCCAGCAACTGGGGTATCGGGCGGATGTGGCCTTGAACGGATTGGAAGCCCTGGCGGCACTGGAACGGCAACCCTACGACCTGGTGTTCATGGACCTGCAAATGCCGGAGATGGACGGGCTGGCCGCCACGCAGGCCATCCGCGAACGGCAAAAAGCGCCGCAACCCGTGCCGTATTTTGACCGGCGGATCGTCATTGTGGCCATGACCGCCAGCGCCATGCAGAGCGATCGGGATCGGTGCCTGGCCGCGGGCATGGACGATTACCTGGCCAAACCGATCCGGCCCGAGGACATTCGCCGGGTGGTGGAACGCTGGGGCCCGGTCATTCAGGAGTCCCGGGCGCCGACCGCTGCGGCGGCTGCGGCGGATCCGGCCCCCGCGGCCCCGGAACCCGATCCCTCGGTGGACTTCGAGCGTTTGCTGGAATTTGCCGAGGGGGACATGACCAACCTGCAGGAGCTGGTGACGTTGTACCTGCAGCAGACGACGCAACAGCTCAACCAGTTGCGGGCAGCGCTGGCCGCGGGCAATGCCGCCGAGGTGCGTCGCGTGGCGCACAGTTGCGCCGGAGCCAGCGCCACCTGCGGCATGCGGAGGATCACCCCCATGCTCCGCCGCATGGAAGCCCGGGCGGAGGCGGGGGATTTGTCGGAACTGCCGCGGTTGCTGGCCGAGATTGAACAGGAGTTTCAGCAGATCCAGCAGCAGGTCCGTGATTGGCTCGCGGCCCGGGGATCCTCCACCCAGTCATCCACCGTCTCATGAACCGGGTGCTCTTCATCGAGAACGATTCCGTCGTCGCCAACATCTACCGGAACAAGCTCAACCTTGAGGGGTTCCAGGTGGAACTGGCTGCAGATGGCGAGACCGGCCTGCAACGGGCGCGGGAGGTCAAGCCGGACGTGATTCTGCTCGACCTGTTGCTGCCGAAGCTGACCGGCGTGGAGGTCATTCGTGCCCTTCGGGCCGACCCCGAGTTTCACACCACGCCGATCATTGTGCTCAGCGGCACCTATCTGACTTCGATGATTCAGGAGGCGTGGAAGGCCGGAGCCACCAAATGCCTGGCCAAATCCAGCACGACGCCCAAGGTGGTGGTGGACACCATCCGGAGTGTGCTGCAAACGAAGGCGCCGGGCGCGCCCGCACCGGCAGGGTGGGAGGCGCCCGCGCCGGCCGCTCCCGCGTCGGTGGATCCGGGCAGTGCCGAAGATTTTCAGGCCGAGCTGCGCCGGGATTTCCTCAAGGGATTGCCTCAGACCCTGGGGGTGTTTCGGCAGGCGGTGCAGGCGCTGCATCGGGCCACGGACCCGGCCGGGCGCCTGGAACAGTTGCAGACGCTGCAACACCGCGCCCGGGCGCTTGCCGGTGGGGCGGGCCTGGCCGGGATTCCCGTGATGGCCCAGGTGGCGGACCTTTTTGAGGGTTTGTTGCGGGAACTGGTGGGGAAACCCCAGGCCTGGACCGTTTCAACCCTGCGCACGGTGGCGTCGGTGGTGGATTTCCTCCAGTGGCTGGCCCATCGGTGTCATCTGCCGGAGCTGCAGACGCTGCCGCAAGCCACCGCGCTGGTGGTGGACGACGAACCGTTGGCCCGCCGGGCGGTAACTCATTCGCTGGACCGGGCCCGGATCCGGTCCGTGGCGGTGGAGGACGCCGAAACGGCCCTGCGCCTGGCCGGGGAAAACCGGTTTGACCTTGTGATTTTGGACGTGGACCTTCCGGGCATGGACGGTTTTGCCCTTTGCGCGCGGTTGCGTCGGCTGCCGGCCTATGCCAGGACGCCGGTGGTGTTTGTGACCAGCCTCAACGACTTTCAGGCCCGCACCAGCTCCACCATCAGCGGTGGCACCGATTTCATTGCCAAGCCGTTCCTGTTTTCCGAGTTGGCGGTCAAGGGTTTCCTGTTTGCCGTGCGTCATCAGGTCGAACAACTCGTGGGCGAGGGGGCTGCTGCAGCGCCGCCCGGCGGGGTGGAAGGGACTCAGGCCGCCGGGGCGGCGAGCTGAGTCCGGCCCGGAGCGCTTGGATTTGGTGGCCATGCAGGAGCCGGTGACCAGCCTGTACGTGCACGTGCCGTTCTGCGCCCGCAAGTGCAGTTACTGCGCGTTTTATTCGGAGGCATCGGAGGGCGGGTTGATGGACCGTTACGTGCGCGCGTTGGTGCGGGAGTTGGAGCGTGTGGCTTCGGACCTGCGGCCGCGCACGATCTTTTTTGGAGGGGGAACACCCACCCTGTTGAGCCTGCGGCATTGGGAGGAGATCTTCCGGGTGATGGACCGTCTGGGTTGGCTCCCGGTGGCCGAGTTCACGGTGGAGGCCAATCCCGCCACCCTGTCGGCGGACAAGGCCCGTCTGTTGCGGGAGGGCGGAGTGAACCGGATTTCGCTGGGGGTTCAATCGCTGGACCCGCGACTGTTGGAGCGGCTGGGCCGCATTCACACGCCGCAGCAGGTGTTTCGCACGTGGGACACGTTGCGGCGGGCCGGGTTTGACAATCTCAACCTGGATCTGATGTTCGGGATTCCGGGGCAGACGATGGCCAGTTGGGAGGCCACGCTGACCGAGGCGCTGGCGCTGGGGAGCGAGCACCTGTCCTGTTACGAGGTGATTTACGAGGAGGACACGCCGCTGTTTGCGCAGCTCCGGGCGGGGGCCTTCTCGGTGGACGAGGACCTGGTGTGCGCGCAGTACGATCGCCTGCTGGAACGGGCGGCGGAGGCCGGGTTGTTTCAGTACGAGGTGGCCAACTTTGCCCGGGAGCGCCGTGCACCGGAGCCGCCGCCGGCGTGTCTGGAGGGCGAGTTTCCGGCCTTTGCCTGCCGGCACAATATTAACTACTGGCGGGCCGGGGACTTTCACGGTCTGGGACCGAGCGCGACGGCGTATGTGCGCGGGGTGCGCACGCGCAATGTGTCGGACACCCGCGCCTGGTGCGAGGCCATTGAGCAGGGACGCAGCCCCGTGGTGTACCGGGAAGCGCTGTCGCCGCTGGCCCGGGCGGGTGAGGCGGCTGCATTTGGTTTGCGGGTGGTGGCCGGCTGGCCCTACGAGGAGTTCCGGCGCCGGACCGGCTTTGATCTGCGGGTGGAATGGGCGTCGGAGCTGATCGAACTGGAACGACGGGGCTGGGGGGTGTGCGAGCCGGACCGCTTCCGGTTGACGCGGGTGGGGCTCCGTTTTGCGGATGCGGCGGCGGAGATGATGTTGCGGCCCGAGTGCGACGCTGGCGGGGGTGGGGTGGCGGTGGAGACGGCGGCCGTGGTCCGGCCGGCGTGGGGTGTGGCGCCCTGAGGTCGGGCCCGGTTCAAGCGCTCGAACCGGCGGCGGGCAAGGGCGGGCCGGGGCGGCTGACCGACCGCAACCGGTTCCGGATCAGGTCCGCGCGCAGGATGTCCCGTTCCTCGGCCTGCAGTTTCTCCTGATGCAGCAGTTGCAGGTGCGCCGGTTGGATGAGAAGGAACAATTCGTCCGTCAGGGAGCGGTCCACACCGGGGAACATGCCGAGGTCCACCCCCAGTCGCATCAGGGAGAGCATGTTCATGGCCTCCTTGGAGGCGATGATGTGGGCGTTGGCCAGGATGCCGTAGGCCCGCCCGATGTGGTTGAAGAGCATCTTCGGGTTTTTTTCGACCAGCGTGGTGCGGGCGTTTTCCTCGAACTCGATGATCTGGCGCAGGACCTTGTCGAGCTTTTCGAGGATGGTCTGTTCCGACTCGCCCAGGGTCATCTGGTTGGAGACCTGGAACACGTTGCCCAGGGCTTCGGTGCCCTCGCCGTAAAGGCCGCGGACGGCCAGGCCGAGTTTGTTGACGGACTGGATGACGGGGTTGATCTGCTCGGTCAATACCAGGCCGGGCAGATGCAGCATGGCGCTGACGCGGATGCCGGTGCCGACGTTGGTGGGGCAGGCGGTGAGGTATCCGTACTCGGGGCTGAAGGCGTACTCCAGATGCGATTCCAAAGCCGAGTCCAGCGCGTCCAGCTCGGCCCAGGCCTCCCGCAGCTGGAGGCCCGGCCGGAGCGATTGCATCCGGAGATGATCCTCCTCATTGATCATGAGGCAGAGGGTTTCCTGACGGTTGAGCACCACCCCCCCGCCCCCGGTGCGGGCCGCATGTTCGCGGCTGATGAGGTGTCGTTCCACCAGAAGCTGGCGTTCCAGCGCGGACAGCTTGTCCAGCGTGTCGCAGAAGCAGCCGGCCAGCGCCGGCAAGCCGGCCACGGCTCCGGCCACCTTTTCGTAGACCTGCATGCGGTCGGCCTTCTTGGCCCAGCCGGGGAAGGGAAAGCCGCGGAGGTTGCGGGCCAGGCGGACCCGGCTGGAAAACACGATCCGGTCCTGGGGCCCGGTGCGGCGGGCCACTTCCGAGGGCGGTGCCAGGAATTCCTTCAGGTCCATGGGCTCAACGTCCTCCCGGGGCGGCCAGTCGTGCCTGGAGTTGTTTGATCTCGTCGCGCAGCACGGCCGCCCGTTCAAAATTCTCCTCGCGCACGGCCCGGGCCAGCTCCTGTTGGAGCCGTTCCAGCCGCTTTTTCATGTCTTCCACACCCCGGTAGGCGGCGGGCACCTTGCCCACGTGCCGTGTGCCCTTGTGCATGGTTTTCAGCAGGTCATCGAGGCCCTCGGCGAAGGTCTGGTAGCATTCCGGGCAACCGAATCGGCCCAGTTTTTTGAACTCGGCCTGGGTGAAGCCGCAGTGCGGACATTGCAGCTCGCCCTTCTTGGCGGGCGGCTCCGGCTCTTCCGATCCGCTCAGCCCCAGCAACAGGTCGGCCAGCGAGAACCCGGTGGGATCATTGACGCCCTTGTTACGGGCGCATTCCTCGCACAGGTCCAGTTTCTGGACCTTGTCCCCCACGATCTGCGTCAGATGCACCGTGGCCTCGCGTTCCTTGCACAGGCAACATTTCATACCCGTCCCGGATAAATCGGCTCGCCGGAGTTCCGGGTCAAGGTCCGGTACAACTCCATCAATTTGCGGGTGACGGGGCCGGGTTGGCCGTTGCCAATGATCCGGCCGTCGATCTTGACCACGGGGACGATCTCGGCGGCCGTGCCCGTCAGAAAACATTCATCCGCGGTGAACAGGTCGTACCGGGTGAGATTGGGCTCGCTCACCCGCCAACCCTGTTCTCGCGCCAGGTCCATCACCACCCGCCGGGTGATCCCGCGCAATGCCCCGGCGGAAAGCGGCGGCGTCTGCAGTTCGCCGTCCCGGACGACGAACAGGTTGTCCCCGGTGCATTCCGCCACGTACCCCTCCGCGTTCAGCATCACCGCCTCTTCGCACCCGGCGTTGATGGCCTCGATCTTGGCCAGGATGCTGTTGAGGTAGTTGAGCGATTTGATGGCCGGGTTCACCGCATTGTGCAGGTTTCGTGTGGTGGGCACCGTGATGATCGAAAGCCCCTTCTCGTAGAACTCCTCCGGGTAGAGCTGGATCCGCCCGGCGATGATGATCACCGAACCCCGCTTGCAATTGTAAGGGTTCAATCCCAATGTCCCCACCCCGCGCGTGACCACCAGCCGGATGTAACCGTCCCGGATTCGATTCTGCCGGCACGTCTCCAGCACCGCCTCGGTCATCTCCGCCGGCGACATCGGAATCTCCAACAGGATCGCCCGGGCCGAGGCATACAACCGATCGATGTGTTCCTTCAGTTGGAACACGCGGCCGTTGTAGGCCCGGATGCCTTCAAACACTCCGTCGCCGTACAACAGCCCGTGATCGAAGACGGAAATCTTGGCCTCGGCCTCCCGGTAAAACCTGCCGTTGATGTACACTTTCATGTCTGCCCCCGGCAACCTAGTGAAACCGGCACGCACGCGCAACCCGGCAGGCGTCAACGGTTGGGCCCCTGCAGGCTTTTGTTCATGCGGCGGGTGGATCGCCTTCCCCGCCGGCAGCTCACATCGGCCTCCCCACGCAGATGCCGGCACGGCACGACGACAACCGGGCGCACGAGTGTCCCGACCGCACGAGAAGGGCTCGAAATCAAGGCAAAAAAGAAGTGGTCGGGGCGGTGAGATTTGAACTCACGACCTCTTGTACCCGAAACAAGCGCGCTAGCCAGGCTACGCTACGCCCCGACTCACGCCCATATATTGCACACCATCCCGAAAAAAATCAATAGGGGTCTTGCACACCTGAATCCTTAGCCAGCCGTTGGGGCGGGGTGCAAAACGATGTTTTCGAATCGGAGGAGTCTCTAAACGAG